>NZ_JAALED010000408.1:0-2326 GCF_014145155.1 Dietzia sp. B19
ACGGGGGCGCGATCGCGGGTCCCGGAGGGGTGCGGCGACCCGGGCGCGGGCCCGGTCCTCCCGCGCCGGGGCATGGGAGCCCGTGATGGGTCCCCCCACCGTCACCCGACGGGTCGGCGAGCACACCTGGCGGCTACCGGTCGACGCATTCTGGCAGTCGCACAGATCCGCTGCCGTGCACTACTCCGATCTCGTCCGCCGCGCGGTGTCCGCCACCGCGGGGTTACCGGCGGAGCCGGTGGTCTGGGATCTCTACGGGGGGGCGGGCCTGTTCTCCGCGGCGGTGCTCGACGTCGCCCCTCGCGCGCAGCTGACCATCGTCGAATCCGCACGTCCGTCTCTCGACGCGGTGGGGACCGCCCTCGACGTCGGCCCGGGGGTCGTCCCGGTGGCTGCGCGGGTCGAGACGTTCCTCGACCGGACGGTCGGTGGGACCGACCGGAACGGTGAGCCCGATCTCGTGATCCTGGACCCGCCGAGGGGTGGTGCGGGGATCGACGTGATGACCGCGCTCGCGGGCGGAACGGCGTCGCGGATCATCCACGTGGGGTGCGACCCGGCGAGTCTGGCCCGCGACGTCGGGGTCCTGGTGACGGCCGGCTGGACGCTGACGGACCTGCGGGGGGTGGCCGCGTTCCCCGCGACGCACCACGTGGAGGGTCTCGCCGTCCTCGATTCCCCCCGCGCGCGCTGACCCGACCCTGTGGCGCACCTCGACCGGCCGAGGCGCCGGCGGGGTCTCGCGCCGATTGCCCGTAGACTGTTGGTTCGACCCTGAGGGGTGCGGCCAGGGAAGGGGCAGTCGACGGCAATGAGTGTGCTCGATCAGGTGAACGGCCCCTCCGACCTCCGTGCACTCGGACCCGACGAGCTGGTCCGGCTCTGCGGCGAGATCCGGGAGTTCCTCATCAGAAAGGTCTCCGCCACCGGCGGGCACCTCGGCCCCAATCTCGGTGTGGTGGAGTTGACCATCGCCCTGCACCGGGTCTTCGACTCCCCCCGGGACCCCATCGTCTTCGACACCGGACACCAGTCGTACGTCCACAAGATCGTCACCGGTCGTCGTGAGCAGTTCGACGGGCTCCGTACCCGCGGCGGATTGTCGGGATACCCGTGCCGCGCGGAGAGCGACCACGACGTCGTCGAGTCCTCGCACGCCACCTCGTCGCTGTCCTACGCCGACGGTCTCGCCAAGGCGTACTCCCTGCGCGGGGAGACCGACCGCACCGTCGTGGCCGTGATCGGCGACGGCGCGATGACCGGCGGGATGGCCTGGGAGGCGCTCAACAACATCGCGGCCGGCAAAGACCGGCCCATGGTGATCGTCGTCAACGACAACGGACGATCGTATTCCCCCACGATCGGAGGCCTGGCCGAACGACTCGGGGTCCTGAGGCTACAGCCCGCCTACGAGAAGGCGATGGACCACACCAAGCGCACCCTGGGCGCGCGCAAGGACGTCGTCGGCAAGGCCGTGTACTCGATCCTGCACGGGATCAAGACAGGCCTGAAGGACGTGGTGTCGCCGCAGGAGCTGTTCGCCGACCTGGGACTGAAGTACATGGGGCCGGTGGACGGACACAACCTGGCCGCCACCGAGGCCGCGCTGCGGCTGGCCAAGGACTTCGGCGGCCCGGTGGTGGTCCACGTGGTCACACGCAAGGGCATGGGGTACGTCCACGCGGAGAACAACGTCGCCGACCTCATGCACGCGACCGGGGTCATCGACCCCGACACCGGCCGACCGCTCTCGGAGTCGTCCGCGGTCGACTGGACGTCGGTCTTCTCCGCCGAACTGTGCGAGATCGGTGCCGAACGGGACGACGTCGTGGCCATCACCGCGGCCATGGCCGGGCCGACCGGACTGACGGCGTTCGGTGAACGTTTCCCGGACCGGATGTTCGACGTGGGCATCGCCGAGCAGCACGCCGTGGCCTCGGCCGCCGGACTGGCGCTCGGGGGGATGCACCCGGTGGTGGCCGTGTACTCCACCTTCCTCAACCGTGCGTTCGACCAGCTGCTCATGGACGTCGCGCTCCTCGGGCAGCCGGTCACCCTGGTGCTCGACCGCTCCGGGGTGACCGGCCCCGACGGCGCCAGTCACAACGGGATGTGGGACCTGTCGTTGACGGGGATCGTCCCCGGGGTCCGGGTGGCCGCACCGCGCGACGCCGAGACCCTGCGCGCGGAGCTCCGCGAGGCCGTCGAGGTGACCGACGGGCCGACCGTCGTGCGCTTTCCCAAGGGTTCGGTCGGTGAACCCGTCCCGGCACTGGAGACCAGTACCGACGGCGTCGACCGGGTGCACGGGTCCGGCGACGCCGAC
>NZ_JAALED010000409.1:0-2125 GCF_014145155.1 Dietzia sp. B19
CATGCCCTGCTGGGCGGCGGCCGCGCGCTCGGCCTGACCCCACCTGGGCAGAGGCTCCGGCGAGGGCTTGCCCTCGACGCGCCCCGGGGTGGCGACCCCGGTCTCGAGGAACTCCATCACCACCGCGTCGACGGCAGCGTTTCCGGTGCGGAAGGTGCCGTGCTCGCCGCCGCCGACGACGACCAGCGTCCCGTCGAGCGTCTCGACGACCCTGTGGGCACCGGCGATCGGGGTGACGGCGTCCTTCTCCGAGTGCAGGACGAGCGGCTTCTGGTCGAGGGCGTCGCCGTTCGGCTGGATGGTGCGTGCGACCGGCGCCCAGCCCACACAGTCGTCACCGGCGGCCTCGGCCGCGGCGCGGGTGGTGAGCTTGTTGCCGCCCGTGTAGCGGTCCGCCTTGGCAGCCATGACGCCGAGCTCGCTCGGCGGCGAGGCGGTCTCGTTGCACGTGATGATCGCGTTCATCTCGATGTCGGTGCGGAAGACCGGCGAGCGGCTCTCCTGCGCGGCGACGATCCTGGCGGCCGTCGGGTAGTCGACCCGGGCGATGTTGCCGCCGTCGTTGTAGTACTTGAGCATGTGCGCCAGCATCGGCCACGCCTGCTCGGAGTAGGTCGCGCCCACCGTGGCGTCGTACAACCCGGTGGTGGCGTTGTTGGTCAGACCCTGCAGCGCGACGGCGCGACCGAGACCCTCGACGCGGGCGAGGGCGGGCGCGGTGCCGTTGATGGTGTCCAGCGCGGGCCGCTCGAGCGCGGTGCCCCGCAGCTCGACGGGCAGGTCGCGGGTCTCGGCCGGCGGCGGGGTGAGGTTGGCGGGTCCCCCCACCTCCTGGTCGGTGACCCACTTCCAGGAGTGGAACACCTTGCGCGGGGTGTCGCCGAGGCCGTAGTAGTCGTCGCGCTCGGCGATCCACGTGAAGATGTCGTTCAGTCGTCGCTCCTGGGCGAGCGCGCCCTGTTCGGCCTGGGTGGACCACCGCCAGTCGGGGTGCGTGTTGGAGTCCAGCACCATGCGGCCGGTGTGCTCGGGGAACAGGGTCGCGAAGTCGGTGCCGATCGCGGTGCCGTAGGACACGCCCACGTAGTCGATCTCGGCGAGCCCGAGCGATTCGCGGACGGCGTTCATGTCGCGGGCCGCGTTCTCGGTGGTGAACGAGGCCATGTAGGCCGGATCGGTCCCGAAGCAGGCGTCGTGCAGCGCGTTCGCGGTGGTCGGGCCGACGAAGGCGACGTCACAGGTCATCGGGTTGGAGCCGTAGAGGCCACGCGGCTGGACGGCCACGAGGTCGTGGTTCTCGTACAGGCCGGCGGGCGCGGTGCCGTCGAACGCGGGGCTCCAGAAGTTGAGGGCGTAGTTGCCGGGGCCGCCGGGGTTGCCGAAGACGGCCGACCGGGCCTGCCCGGAGGACGCCTTGATGCGGGTCAGAGCGACCTCGGTCCGGGCGCCGTCGGGCTGGCTGTAGTCGACGGGGACCTCGACGGTCCCGCACTCGAGACCGGCCGGCACGTACTCGGCCTCGATCCCGAGCATCTCGGTACAGTCCTGCCACTTGACCGGGGCGGCGGCGGCCACTCCGGTACCAAGAAGTGCGATCGCCCCAACGACCGCGGTGGTGCCAACGAAAGTGCTAGACGGCTGCACCGATCCCCGATTCCATGTTCTGTAGATGACTGCCAGACGAATCGGACGCCGCGACCGCTCAAGTTCATGAGCGTTACAAGCGTCCGAACCGCTCCAAATGTAGCCTGTGGCGGGTGCCACGCCGCACCAACTGGCACCGACTCAGGGAACCGTCATCCGATCGTTACCGCGTGCGGGGTCGGTGCCGAAAAGGTGCAGGCAGAAGTGGATATATCACTGTTCATGCCGGCTGCCGCGGGTCAGCAACGCGAGCGTGGTGGCGACCATCGCGACCCCGGCCGACAGCGTGGCCGCCAGCAGCAGCCAGGGCTCGGTGTAGGTCCGCAGGATCACACCGTCGACGGGCGGGTCGACCTCGGGCGGCCGGACGGCCACGAGGTCGCGCGACAACCACCACAACATCACCGCCAGGACTGCCGCGGTCACGGCGAGCACGGCGTGGCGCCGGGCGGTCACGCCGGATCCGAGGCGGTGCCCGAGC
>NZ_JAALED010000410.1:0-326 GCF_014145155.1 Dietzia sp. B19
GCCGGCGGCGACGGCCAGGACGGCCGCGCGGCCGCGCAGTGCGTGCGGGGGAGCGGGGAGGCGGTGACGTCCCCCGCCGTGTGCTCCGGAGGCGGGTACGACGACAGGAGTCGCTGGTGGTACGTGCTGCGACTCGTTCTTCACCGGTGGCGTTTCCCCTCTGAGGTCGTGCTGTGATCTTTCCGTGACCAAGACGTCCCCCAAAGTAACGGATCGGCAACGGTGTCGCAAGGTAACGGGCCGTCCGATGGGGAGGGGTGGATCACACTGATGTGACTCCAGTGGTCGAGGGGTATGAAGTTGAGTGAAGTGTCGCGAGTGGCGGA
>NZ_JAALED010000410.1:377-2685 GCF_014145155.1 Dietzia sp. B19
CTGTGACCCGACGCACACGTCTACCCCCAGGGTGCGACGGGCGACACACTGGCCGCTTAGGATGAGGGTTGACTCGGCTTTCAACAGGGCCGGGCGAATCTACCCACGTCAAGATGGTGAGCTGATGGATCTCTTTGAATACCAGGCAAAGGCTCTTTTCGCGAAGCATGACGTCCCCACCACCCCGGGGCGCGTCGCGGATACCGCGGAGGAAGCCGAGAAGGTCGCGGCCGAGATCGGCAAGCCTGTCGTCGTCAAGGCGCAGGTCAAGGTCGGAGGCCGTGGCAAGGCCGGCGGCGTGAAGCTGGCGGAGGACGCCACCGAAGCGCGTGCGCGGGCCGAGGACATCCTTGGCCTGGACATCAAGGGCCACATCGTCAAGAAGCTCCTCGTGGCCGAGGCCAGCGACATCGCGGAGGAGTACTACATCTCCTTCGTCCTCGATCGTTCCAACCGCAACTACCTCGCCATGTGTTCGGTCGAGGGCGGCGTGGAGATCGAGCAGGTCGCCGAGGAGTCCCCGGACCGCCTCGCGCGGATCAACATCGACCCCACGGTCGGCGTCGACGTGGCCAAGGCGCGCGAGATCGCGGCCGCCGGCCACCTCCCCGAGGAGGTGCTGGACGCGGCCGCCGTGACGATCGCGAAGCTGTACGAGGTGTTCGTCAACGAGGACGCCACCCTCGTCGAGGTCAACCCGCTCGTCCGCACCCCGAACGACGAGATCCTCGCGCTGGACGGCAAGGTCACCCTGGACGAGAACGCCGAGTTCCGTCACAAGGAGATGTTCGCGGACTTCGCCGACGCCGGCACGACTGATCCCCTCGAGCAGAAGGCCGCGGAGAACGACCTCAACTACGTCAAGCTCGACGGCCAGGTCGGCATCATCGGCAACGGCGCCGGGCTGGTCATGTCCACGCTCGACGTCGTCGCCTACGCGGGCGAGAACCACGGTGGAGTCAAGCCCGCCAACTTCCTCGACATCGGCGGCGGCGCCTCGGCCGAGGTCATGGCCAACGGGCTCGACGTGATCCTCGGCGACGAGCAGGTCAAGAGCGTCTTCGTCAACGTGTTCGGCGGCATCACCGCCTGTGACGCGGTGGCCAACGGCATCGTCAAGGCCCTGGAGATCCTGGGCGACGAGGCCAACAAGCCGCTGGTCGTCCGACTCGACGGCAACAACGTCGAGGAGGGTCGCAAGATTCTCGCCGACGCCAATCACCCGCTCGTGACCCTGGCCGACAACATGGACTCCGGCGCCGACAAGGCCGCCGAGCTGGCCACCAAGTAGGAAGAGTAGGAACAACCAGATATGTCGATCTTCCTCAACTCAGGCAGCAAGGTCATCGTCCAGGGCATCACCGGCGGCGAGGGCACCAAGCACACCGCCCGCATGCTCGCGGCCGGGACCCAGGTCGTCGGTGGCGTCAACGCCCGTAAGGCCGGCACCACCGTGGCCCACAAGGACGCCGACGGCAACGACGTCGAGCTCCCCGTGTTCGGCAGCGTCTCCGAGGCCATGGAGGCCACCGGTGCCGACGTGACGATCCTCTTCGTCCCGCCGCCGTTCACCAAGGACGCCATCATCGAGGCCATCGACGCGGAGATCCCGCTCGCCGTGGTCATCACCGAGGGCGCCCCTGTCCTGGACACCGCCGACGCGTGGAACTACAACGTGTCCAAGGGCAACAAGACCCGCATCATCGGCCCCAACTGCCCGGGCATCATCACGCCGGGCGAGTCGCTGGTCGGCATCACGCCGGCCAACATCGCCGGCAAGGGACCGATCGGACTCGTGTCCAAGTCGGGCACCCTGACCTACCAGATGATGTACGAGCTCGCCGATTACGGCTTCTCGACCGCCATCGGTATCGGCGGCGACCCGATCATCGGCACCACGCACATCGACTGCATCGAGGCCTTCGAGAACGATCCGGAGACCAAGGTCATCGTGATGATCGGCGAGATCGGCGGCGACGCCGAGGAGCGCGCGGCCGACTACATCAAGGCCAACGTCACCAAGCCGGTAGTCGGCTACGTGGCGGGCTTCACGGCTCCCGAGGGCAAGACCATGGGCCATGCCGGCGCCATCGTGTCGGGCTCCGCGGGTACCGCGCAGGCCAAGCAGGACGCCCTCGAGGCCGCCGGTGTCAAGGTCGGCAAGACGCCGTCCGCGACCGCGGCGCTCGCCAAGGAGATCCTCGACGCGATGTGATCCGCCCGCGGCGGCCCTCTGGGCCACCGCGAGTGAGCGTTCCCCGACCCCCGCCCATCCCCGGATGGCGGGGGTCGCGGCGTGCCGGGGGCG
>NZ_JAALED010000411.1:0-1028 GCF_014145155.1 Dietzia sp. B19
CCGGGCCGCCTCGCGCAGGGCCAGGATCTCGGCGTGGGCGAAGGGGTCACCGTCGGCCTCGCGCCGGTTGGTGGCCACGGCCAGCTCCCGGCCGTCAGGCCCCACCACGAGCGCGCCGACCGGCACATCACCCTCGGGGGTGTCACCGGCGGCCGCCAGGGCCCGCCGTATCAACCGCTCGTCCTCGGACCGGGGCGACGTCGGTGACATGGGCGCGGTCACAGGGGTGACCGCCTCACGAGCATGACCGCCTCACGAGTCGGGCAGGTGCCGCTCGAGCTCCTCGCCGAAACCCATCCGCTCGGCCAGCGACTGCAGCTGCTCGTCGGCGTAGAGGTCGGTCTCGGACACGATGATCTCCAGCACCCCCGGCGGCAACCCCACGTCCTCGAGGATCGCCATGTCGCCCTCGCCCCAGGGGTCGGCGTCCTCGAGATCCTCGTCCGGAAGCTCCACGTTGAGCTCGTCGAGCACGTCGGCCGCGAGGTCGTAGTCGAGGGACGCGGTCGCATCGGAGAGCATGAGCCGCATCCCGGACGGGCCGGGACGAAGGATCACGAAGAACTCGTGATCGACGTCGACGAGGCCGAACGACGCCCCCTCGGTGCGCAGCGAGCGGACCTGCCGCGCGGCGTCGTCGAGACTGGTGAGCGCGGTGTCATCGAGTCTGGTGATCTGCCATGAACCGCCCGCCTGCAACACCCCGAGAGCGGAACCGGTGACGGCGTCGTCGTCGCTGTCGCTGTCGCGGGTGTTTCGGTCGGAGGTGCTGGCCATGGGCCCAACCGTAGTCTGCTGTGAGAACCTTGTCAGGTGGCGGCGGTGACGGACGTGTGCGTGCTCGGAGCGGGCCTGATCGGCGGTTCGTTGCTGCGGGTCCTGGGCCCGGATCGGGCGTTCGGGTGGAATCGCTCGACCCCCGGCGCGGAGGCGGCGACGGCGGCCGGCTTCCACGTCTCGACGGATCTGGCCGACACGCTCCGCCGGGCCGCGCGGACGGACGCCCTCGTCGTCGTCGGCGTCCCCCT
>NZ_JAALED010000412.1:0-6036 GCF_014145155.1 Dietzia sp. B19
TGGGCGACGAGCCGCGCCGGCGCAGTGGCCGACCCGCCGAGCACGCCGCGCCGGCTGTACCGACAGCTAGCGCAGTCTCCGCGGGCCCTCGTCCCCGCTGAACCGCGGGGGCGGCCCCAGATGGACCTGTGCGTACAACACGGACACACCGTCGGGGGCCGCGAGCGCGGGGTCGAGAGACAGCCGTCTGAGCTCGGGGACGTCCTCCACCAGGCACGATATCCGGCCCATGAGCTCCACCAGGGCGTCCTTGTCGGCCGGGGTGTCCCCCGCATATCCGTCGAGGATGGGCGCGGCCCGAGGACGGTCGAGGAGCGACCGGGCCTCCGAGGGGGAGATCGGCAGGGTGCTGAACGCGCGATCGGCGAGGAGGTCCGAGAGCATCCCGGACAGGCCGAAGGAGATGAGCGAGCCGAAGATCGGGTGGTCCGCCACCCGGATCGTCACCGCGACCCCCTTGGTGGCCATCTTCTGGACGTGGAGTGCCCGGGAACCGGTGGTCGCCTTGAGGTCGTCGAACGCGTGACGCACGGCCCCCGCGTCGGTCAGGTCCAGGCGGACCCCGGACTGGTCACTCCGGGTCCGCCACTTCTCCCCCATCGCCTTGACCGCCACCGGGTACCCGAGCTCCTCGGCCGCCATGGCCGCCTGCTCCACCCCGACCGCCACACGGTAGTCGACGATCCCCACCCCGTAGCACTCCAGCAGACTCCGGACCTGCCCCTGGGTGAGTTCGAACGACTCGTTCCCGGCGTTCGAGTGACACAGAGAATCGACGAGATCCCGCGCGCGGGCGCGGTCGATGTCGTCGTACTCGGCCGGCTCCTCCGCGGGCTGGTCCAGCCACTCGGCGTAGCGGCGGGCGCGCACCAGCGCCGACACCGCACGCTCGGGGTACGGGTACGACGGGATGGAACCCCGCGAGGCCACGCCGGACTCGTCGGTGATGGTGAGCCCCTCGGGCAGTCCCTCGCCGGCGAGGAAGGTACTCACCACCGGCTTGGAACTGTCGGCCGCCGCGGCACGGATGGCCTCGGCGTAGGCATCGGGCTCGGTGGCCACCGGTGGCACGAACACCGTCAGCACCGAGTCCACCTCGTCGCGGGCCACCACGTCGGCGATCGCGGCCCGGAAGTCCTCGGGTAGCGCTCCCGCGCCCAGGTCGACCGAGTGCGCCACGGTGAATCCCTGCAACCGCGCGGAGTCCCCGCCCAGTCGGCCGACGGCGGTCGAGTTCCCGACGATCGCCAGACGGCCGCCCGCCGGCAACGGCTGATAGGCGAGCAACGTCGCCGTGTCGAACATGTCGGTGATGGAGTCCACCTGGATGAGCCCGGAGTCGCGGAACAGTCCGCGGATGGCCGAGGCGGTCAGACCCTGCACTCCCGATTCCAGGTCGTCGACGGCCCGGCGCACCACCACCACCGGCTTGTTGCGGGCCACGCGGCGCGCGATCCGCGAGAACTTGCGGGCGTTGCCGAAACTCTCGAGGTAGAGCAGGACCACCTCGGTCCCGGTGTCGGTATCCCAGTACTGGAGCAGATCGTTGCCGGAGACGTCCGCACGGTTCCCCGCGGAGACGAATGTCGACAGTCCCAGACCCCGGCGGGCGGCGGCGGCGAGGATCGTGATCCCCAGGGCACCCGACTGACAGAAGAACCCGGCCCGACCCGGCCCCGGGACCACCTCGGCGAGGGTGGCGTTGAGCTGGACGTCGGGGGAGGTGTTGATCACCCCGAGGGCGTTGGGCCCCACCACCCGCATCCCGTGGGCGCGGGCCTCGCTCACCAGGCGACGTTCGGACACCACTCCGGCGCTGCCGACGTCGGAGAACCCGGCCGAGATCACGACGAGGGTCGAGACCCCCTTGGACAGGCAGTCGTCGAGCACCTCGGACATGGACGCGGCCGGAACCGCCACCACGGCCAGGTCGACCGGGTCGGGGATGTCGCGGACGCTGGCGTAGGCACGGACCGACTGCACGGAGGTCGCATCGGAGTTGACCGGGTACACCGGGCCGGAGAACCCGTTCCCGATGAGGTTGCGCAGGACCGTGTGGCCGATCTTGCCGACCTGGTCGGAGGCGCCGATGACCGCCACCGAGGCGGGGGTCAGGACCCTCGCGAGGCTGCGCGCCTCGGCCGCGGTCTCGCGGGCGTTACGGACGTTGGTCAACGCCTCGGTGGGGTCGATCGCGAACTCGAGATGCAGGGTTGATCCATCGAAGGAGCGCGAGATCTCGTACCCCGCCCGACGGAACACCTGGATCATCGACCGGTTCTCCGAGAGCACCTCCGCCTCGAAGTGGTCGATCCCGCACTCGGCGGCGGACCCCGCGAGATGCTCGAGGAAGATCGATCCGAGCCCCCGGCCCTGGTGCTGGTCCGAGATGGTGAACGCCACCTCCGCGAACGTCGAGTCCGGGAGCCTCTCGTAGATCGCCATCCCGATGATCTCCGCGCCCAGTTCCGCGACGAACGCCATCCGGTCGCGGTAGTCGACGTTGGTCATCCGCTGCAGTTCCTTGGCCGACAGGACGTCGTGGGAGCCGAAGTAGCGCAGGTAGCGGGTCCGCTCGGAGAGGCTGGCGTGGAAGCGGGTGATCTTCTCGGAGTCGTTGGGCAGGACCGGCCGGATCCGCACCGCCCGGCCGTCGGAACCCAGGACATCCGCCGCCCACTCGTGTGGATAGCCCTCCGGATAGTCGTCGACCGCCGTGTCGGTGGAGGCGTGTTCTGGCGGGTTGACGACCGGCGCGTCACCCTCGGGGGCGCCGCCGTCGGTCGTTCCGTCACCGGGGTTGGCCATCGTGGTCCTCCATGAGACAACTGTTGTGAATGGTGGGCACCCGCGACGCGGGGGTGGTGCGGTCAGTCCCGGGGATCGTCCGGGTCGAGTCCGAGCAGGGGGTACACCGAGCGGCGGGTGTCGAGGATCGACTGGTCGAGTCGGGCCAGTGTCCGGTCCACCTCTCCCCCACGATCGGCACCGGCGGGCTCCCAGGGCGTGTGCGCGGGATCTCCGCCGTCACTCATCGTCTGCGGGACCCTGTCCGGAACGGTGAACCGGGCGGCCATGGCCTTCCACTCCTCCGGTACCCGGGTCCCCGGATCCACGGGGACGCCGAGGACGGCGGCGATGAGATGGGTCCACGATCGCGGGACCACCCGGACCAGCTCGTAGCCCCCACCGCCGATGGCGATGATCCGCCCCTCGCAGAGCTCGTCCGCCAGTGCGATGAGTCGGAGGTAGGACTCGCGGTGCCCGTCGACCGTGAGGGACAGGTCGGCGAGCGGGTCCTCGCGGTGCGAGTCGCATCCGGCCTGCATGACGATGATCTGTGGCTCGAAGGCCCGCAGGACCCCGGGAACGACCGCGTGGAACCCGCGCATCCACAGCCCGTCGGTGACCGCCGGCAGGAACGCCAGGTTGACCGCGGTCCCCTCCGCGCGGCCCACCCCCGTCTCCGATGCCCAGCCCGTCGACGGCCACAGGGTCGCCGGGTGCTGGTGCAGGGACATGGTCAGCACACGCGGATCCTCGTAGAAGGCGGCCTGGACACCGTCCCCGTGGTGGACGTCGATGTCCACGTAGGCGATGCGGTCGTACCCGTTGTCGAGCAACCAGCTGATGGCCACCGCGGCGTCGTTGTAGACGCAGAAGCCGGCGGCGGCCGCGGGCATGGCGTGGTGCATGCCGCCGGCCACGGAGACCGCCCGCGTCGCGGCGCCACTGGCGATCGCCCGCGCTGCGGCCAAGGTTCCTCCGGCCACCGCGGCGCTCGCCTCGTGCATGCCCGGAAACGTCGGGTTGTCCGCCGTGCCGAGACCGTGGCTCATCCCGAAGTGCTCCCCGGGCGGCAGGTCGCCGGCCGCCCTGACGGCGCCGATGTAGCGGGACGTGTGGACGCGGAGCAGCTCCTCGTCGCTCGCCCACCCGGGGTCCAGCATCTCGACGCCCTGCAGGACCCCCAGTTCCGTGGCCAGCGACATGGTCAGATCGAGTCTGCGCGGACTCATCGGATGATCGGCGGAGTGCCGGTACTCCATCAGCGAGGGACTCCACACCACCGCGGCCGCGACGCCGTCCCGGATACCGGCCATTGCCACCCGTCCTCCCCTCGCACCGGGACGCTCCCGGCGGCCCACATCCGGTGGGAACACCGAGATGCGCGCCCCACGAATCTACGCGGCGGGACCCGAGCCGACCCCCGATTGCCCGCTCCCCACCCCGGTTCGAGGCCCGGCGGTAGTCTCGACCGTGAACCCGGAGGGGACCGTCGACCACCGGGAGCGACTACCTGCGACGATCCGACGTGGAGGATTCAGCGTGAAAGACCTGGTGGACACCACCGAGATGTACCTCCGCACCATCTATGAGCTCGAGGAGGAGGGAGTCATCCCACTCCGGGCCAGGATCGCGGAGCGACTCGAGCAGAGCGGTCCGACCGTGAGCCAGACGGTCGCGCGGATGGAACGCGACGGCCTCGTACACGTGGCGCCCGACCGTCACCTGCAGCTCACGACGACCGGCCGGGATCTGGCCGTGGACGTGATGCGTAAGCACCGGCTCGCGGAGCGACTGCTCGTCGATGTGATCGGGTTGGAACTGGAGAAGGTCCACGCCGAGGCGTGTCGATGGGAGCACGTCATGAGTGACGACGTGGAGCGTCGCCTCATCGAGGTACTCGACGACCCGAGGACGTCACCGTACGGCAACCCCATTCCAGGGCTCGACCGGATCGGCTACACCTCCCAGATGGCCAACGATCGCGCGTTCACCCGCCTGTCGGCGCTGGACACGGACATCCCGCACAGCGTCCGGATCCAGGCGATCGGCGAGAACGTCCAGATCGACACCGACCTCATCTCCGAGCTCCGCGCGCACGGTGTGGAACCACTGCGGACCGTGACCGCGACCCGGCGGGGCCACCTCGTCGAACTCGACTCCGGTGACGGTCACACCGTGGAACTCGACGGCGACCACGCGCACGCGATCCAGGTCGAGATCCTCCCGTGAAGCTCCTCGTCACCGGTGGGGCGGGTTACGTCGGCGGGGTCTGCGCGACCGTGCTCGTCGAGCGCGGACACGAGGTCGTGGTCCTGGACGACCTCTCCACCGGCAACAGGTCGGGCGTCCCCGCGGAGGCGACGTTCATCGAGGGCGATGTCGCCGCGCTGGCGGGCGAGGTCCTGGACCCGGGATTCGACGGGGTCCTGCACTTCGCCGCCCGGTCCCTCGTCGGGGAGTCGGTGGAGAAGCCCGCGGAGTACTGGCAGGGCAACGTCGTGACCTCCCTCGCGCTCCTCGACGCGATGCGCGCCGCCGACGTCACCAACCTCGTCTTCTCGTCCACCGCGGCGACCTACGGCGAGCCGGAGCAGATCCCGATCACCGAGGACATGCCCACCCGGCCCACCAACACCTACGGCGCCACGAAACTGGCGATCGATCACGCCATCACCTCGTATGCGGTGGCCCACGGGCTCGCCGCCACGAGTCTGCGCTACTTCAACGTGGCCGGCGCCCACGGTCCGGTGGGAGAGAACCGGGTCGTCGAGACCCACCTCATCCCGCTGGTCCTGCAGGTGGCCCTGGGACACCGATCCGACATCAAGGTCTTCGGCGACGACTGGCCCACCCCGGACGGGACATGCGTCCGCGACTACATCCACGTCGCCGACCTCGCCGACGCGCACCTACTGGCCCTGGAGTCCAACCGACCCGGCGTCCACCGTGTACTCAACCTCGGCAGCGGGGAGGGCTTCTCCGTCCGCGAGGTGATCGACGTGTGCCGCGAGGTCACCGGGCACCCGATCCCGGACGTGGTCGCACCGCGGCGCGCCGGCGACCCCGCAGTCCTGGTGGCCTCCAGCGAGAAGGCGATGACCGAGTTGGGGTGGACCCCCACCCGGACCGACCTGCACACGATCGTCCGCGATGCGTGGGCGTTCACCTCGGCCCTGGGTGATCGGGCGCACTCCGCCCCGCGGTAGTCCCGGGCCGGCGCGGGCGGGAGCGCCCCGACCGCGCCGG
>NZ_JAALED010000413.1:0-2021 GCF_014145155.1 Dietzia sp. B19
CGGCGCCACCGGGCGCCGGGCGGGCGATCAGACCGCCGCCGACTCCGCCGAGCGACGCGGCGCGACGGTCTCGTAGTCGGCGGTGTCCGCGGTGCGGGTCCGGCGCTGGTACTCGTGGACCAACCCGGGCCAGTTGGTGGTGACCCTTCCGGAGTCCACCCTGTACCAGGAGTCGCACCCGCTCCAGACCGAGTCGTCGAGGCGTCGCAGGATCTCGGCGTCGTAGGCGTCGTCGACCTCACGTCGCACCTCGAGTGCCACGGGCCGCTCAGCACGGGCCAGATCCTCGACGATCTGACGGATGTACCGGGCCTGCTGTTCCATCATGAGGATGATCGAGCTGCTGCCGAGGTTGGTGTTGGGGCCGTAGACCAGGAACATGTTGGGAAAGCCCGGGACGGCCATCCCGAGGTACGCCCGTGCGCCCTCACGCCACTGCTCGTGCAGATCCCGGCCCCCGCGCCCCCGCACGGTGATGGGCGCGAGGAACTCGGTGGCCTTGAAGCCGGTGCCGTAGACGATGACGTCGGCGGGGTGCAGACGTCCGTCGGATGTGACGATCCCGTCTGGGACGACCTCGGCGACGCCGTCGGTCACCACGTCGACGTCCGGCTGGGCCAGCGCGCGGTACCACTCGTTGCTGAACAGCATCCGTTTGCACCCGATCGGTTCCGTGGGGGTGAGTGCGGCGCGCAACTCCGGGTCCCGGACGGTCAGCCTGAGGTTGGCCTTGGCCAGCCCGCTGAGGATCCGCGCCAGTGGACGAGCGGAGGTCAGGGCCAGGCCGATGGCCTCCGTGGTCTCCCAGATCGCCCCGCGCATCGCGGGGACGAGGCCGGGGACACGGGCGAACGCGGTGTGGTGCGCGTCGGTGTAGGCCCGGTCGGGCTTGGGAACCACCCACGGCGCCGAGCGCTGGTAGACCGTCACGTGGGACGCGGCCTCACGGATCCGGGGAACGAACTGGATCGCCGAGGCTCCGGTACCGAGCACCGCGACCCGCTTGCCGGTGAGATCCACATCGTGCCGCCACCGGGCGGAGTGGAACGACGGGCCCGCGAAGGAGTCCAACCCGGGGATATTCGGGTAGGCCGGCCTGGACAGCTGGCCGATCGCGGGGACCAGCACGTCGGCCTCGAACGACTCGCCGGAGGCGGTGAGCACCGTCCACGTGGCGGTGTCCTCGTCGAAGGTGGCCGAGGTCACTTCGATCCCCGTGCGCACCCTGTCCCGTAGGCCGTACCGGTCCGCCGTCTCGCGGATGTAGGACAGGATGTCCGGCTGCTCGGCGTAGCGGCGGCCCCAGTCCGTCTTGCGGTGGAACGAGTACGAGTACAGGTTCGACGGCACGTCACAGGCCGCTCCCGGGTAGGTGTTGTCCCGCCACACCCCGCCCACGTCGTCGGCCTTCTCCAGGATCGTCACGTCCGCGAGGTCGTCTCGGATGAGTTCGTAGGCGGCTCCGAGGCCACCGAATCCGGCGCCGATGATGAGGACGCGCGGGCGCCGTCGGGTGCTGTTCGCGGGTGAGGCGGAGGAAGTCATGGTGCGACCGTATGGGGTCGGCCCGGCGTGGCCACAGACTTTCCCGGACGAATAATCCATAATTCCGGCCATGACCTCCTGGGACCGCCCCGCGGTAGCGCACTGGGACTTCCCGCGTTCTGCCACCGGCATCGGTGTGCTCGTCGAGGCCGGGGGCGCACTCGGCGTGGAGGCGGGGACCATCCTGCGCGGGGTCGGTCTCAGTCCCGCCGAGCTCGCGACCCCCGATCTGCTGGTGGCCCCGGCGCAGGAGCTCGCCGCGATCCGCAACCTGTGCGCCGCCGCTGGTGACCGCCCCGCGCTCGCCGCGGAAGTCGGGGCCGCCTATCGGTTGACCACCTTCGGGATCCTCGGATACGCCCTGTTGTCCAGCCCCACCCTCCGCGACGTGATCGCCATGACACTGCGCTTCATCGATCTGAGCTACATCTTCAGCGCGTTCGGTGTGGAGGCGACCGGCGACCGGATCGTCGTCA
>NZ_JAALED010000413.1:2122-10184 GCF_014145155.1 Dietzia sp. B19
CGCGATCGACTCCGTTCTCCGGGACCTCGTCCCCGGCGGCCTGCCCTTCACCGAGGTCACGTTCGCCGGTGGGCGCACCGACGAGACCCTCGCCGCCTACGGCGAGCGGCTGGGCACGGTGCCGTCATCGCCCGGTGGTGGCGACGGGGTCACGGCGGTCTTCGACGCCGTCCACCTCGACCGACCCCTCCCGCAGGGCAGTGCCGGGGCGGTGGCCATGGCCGAGGCGCTCTGCCGGGACCTCGCCGCCACCCGCCGGACCCGCGGGCCGGTGAGCAGCCGTGTCCGCGTCGAGATCACCGGGAGTCTCTCCCAGGGGGCACCCATGACCTCCGTGGCCGCCGCACTGGGGATGAGTCCCCGGACGCTGCGGAGGCGGCTGGCGGACGAGGGCACCTCGTACCAGCGCCTGCTGGGCGACGTCCGGGTCGAGTTGGCGGAGCGGATGCTGGCCACCGGTCTGCTCTCGGTCGAGGACGTCGCGATCCGCATGGGATACGCCGAGGCGTCGAGCTTCATCCACGCGTTCCGGCGCCTCACCGGCACCACGCCACACCAGGCCACCGTCGCCTCCCGGACCCGGACCTCGGCGGCGCCGCGGGCCTGATGTGCCGGGTGAGACCCGGACGTGGGATGATCGGCGGCGTGCTGAAGTGGACCACCGCCGGAGAATCGCATGGCCAGGCCCTAGTGACGATCGTCGAGGGCGTCATCGCGGGGGTCGAGGTGACGAGCGAGCAGATCGCCTCGCAGCTCGCCCGCCGCCGCCTGGGCTACGGCCGCGGCGCCCGGATGAAGTTCGAGGCCGACGCGGTGAGGGTGCTCGCGGGCGTCCGGCACGGTCGCACCATGGGCTCGCCCATCGCGATCGAGGTCGGTAACACCGAGTGGCCCAAGTGGGAACAGATCATGTCGGCGGATCCCGTCGAGCCCGACGCGATCGAGGACAAGGCCCGCGCGGCCGTGCTCACCCGACCGCGCCCGGGCCACGCCGACTTCGCCGGCATGTTGAAGTACGACTTCGACGACGCCCGGATGGTCCTGGAGCGCGCGAGCGCCCGCGAGACCGCGGCCAGGGTCGCCGCCGGGACGGTCGCCCGCGCGCTGCTGCGTGAGGTCCTGGGTGTCGAGGTCCTCTCGCACGTGATCTCGATCGGCGCCTCCGAGCCCTACACCGGACCCGAGCCCACGTTCGCCGACCTGCCGGCCATCGACGACAGTCCCGTGCGCGCGTTCGACGCGGCGAGCGGGGACCTGATGATCGCCGAGATCGAGGCCGCCAAGAAGGCCGGCGACACGCTCGGAGGCGTGGCCGAGGTGGTGGTCCACGGTCTGCCCATCGGACTCGGTTCGCACGTGTCCGGCGAGGAGCGCCTCGACGCCCAACTGGCGGGGGCCCTCATGGGTATCCAGGCGATCAAGGGGGTCGAGGTCGGCGACGGTTTCGAGACCGCCCGTCGACGGGGAAGCGTGGCACACGACGAGATGGTGCGCGGAGCGGACGGTGTGGGACGCCGGAGCAACCGTGCGGGTGGACTCGAAGGGGGGATGACCAACGGTCAGCCGCTCCGGGTCCGCGCCGCCATGAAGCCCATCTCCACCGTCCCCCGCGCGCTGAGCACGGTCGACATGGCCGACGGGTCGGGCGCCACCGCGATCCACCAGCGCTCCGACGTGTGCGCGGTCCCCGCTGCCGGAGTGGTCGCGGAATCGATGGTCGCGCTGGTCCTGGCACGGTCCGTCCTGCAGAAGTTCGGCGGGGACTCGGTGTCGGAGACCCGACGCAACGCGCAGGGCTACCTCGACGCCGTGGCGGCGAGACTGGACTGGGACTCGGATCCGGCATGAGCGATCCGGCACGGCCGGTCGCCGTCCTGGTGGGTCCGCCGGGTGCCGGCAAGACGACGATCGGACGCAAGCTCGCCCGGAGGCTCGACGTGCCGTTCCGTGACGCCGATCAGATGATCGAGGAGTCCGAGGGGCGGTCGATCCCCGAGATCTTCGCGGACGACGGTGAGCCCGCGTTCCGCGCGATCGAGGAGAAGGTCGTGGGGGAGGCGCTCGCGTCCTTCGACGGTGTCCTGTCGCTGGGGGGCGGGGCGGTGCTCTCGGCCACCACCCGCGCACGGCTCCGTGGTCACCGCGTGATCCATCTGACGATCGGGGTGGCCGAGGGTGTTCGTCGGTCGCGCGGTCCGGGCCGTCCTCTCCTCGCGGGCGGGGACGCGACGGCGCGCTACCAGGCGTTGCTGACCGAGCGGTCACCGCTGTACCGCGAGGTGGCGTGGTCGACGGTGAGCACGGAACGCCGGAGTTCGGGCAAGGTGGTGACGGAGATCGTCGACAGGCTCGAGTCCGGTGACCCGCACGCCCGGGGCACAGGGGACCGATCGTGAGTCGGGCGAGAGACGGGTACGAGCGTGAGTAGTCGAGCGATGAGCGGGAGTCCATCATGAACCGAGACCGGAACGACACCGACCCCGTGGTGGTGGAGGTGCGGTCCGCCGATCCGTACCCGGTGGTGATCGGCCGTGGACTGCTGCCGGAGATCCTCAAGGCGTGTTCGACGTCGCGCAACCTGGCGATCTTCCACCAGCCTCCGTTGACCCAGACCGCCGAGGCCCTGCGCGAGCAGCTCGCCGAGGCCGGCGTCAACGCGCACCGCGTGGAGATCCCCGACGCCGAGGCCGGCAAGGATCTGGCAGTGGCGGGGTACTGCTGGGACGTCCTCGGCAAGATCGGGTTGGGCCGCAAGGACACCGTGGTGAGCCTGGGCGGCGGGGCGGCGACGGACCTCGCCGGCTTCGTGGCCGCCACCTGGATGCGCGGGGTCCGCGTGATCCACATCCCCACCACGCTGCTCGCGATGGTGGACGCCGCCGTCGGTGGTAAGACCGGGATCAACACCGACGCGGGCAAGAACCTGGTGGGCAGCTTCCACGAGCCGGCCGCCGTCTTCGTCGACACCGCGACACTCGAGTCGGTTCCGCGCAACGAGCTGATCTCCGGGATGGCGGAGGTGGTCAAGTGCGGCTTCATCGCCGACCCCGCGATCCTCGATCTCATCGAGGCCGACCCGCAGGCGGCGCTCGACCCGACCGGGGAGACGATCGTCGAGCTCATCCGCCGGAGCATCCAGGTCAAGGCCGACGTGGTGGGCCGGGACCTCAGGGAGTCCGGTCCCCGGGAGAACCTCAACTACGGACACACCCTCGGCCACGCGGTCGAGCGGCGTGAGCAGTACCGCTGGCGGCACGGGGCGGCCGTGAGCGTGGGGATGTGCTTCGTGGCCGAGCTGGCCCGCCTGGCCGGTCGTCTGGACGACGCGACGGCCGACCGTCACGCGTCGATCCTGTCCTCTCTCGGCCTACCCACCGGATACCACGACGACGCGTTCCCGCGGTTGCTCGAGCTGATGGCGGGGGACAAGAAGAACCACTCCGGCTTCCTCCGGTTGGTGGTCCTCGACGGACTGGCCCGGCCGGCGCGCATGGAGGCCCCCGACCCGTCCCTGATGACGGCGGCCTACGCCGCGATCTCCGAGGGGAACAAGCCCAGCGGCGGCGGGGTCCTGCTGTGAACGACCGCCTGGCGGCCCGTCGACGTGCGGTCGCCTCCGCGGCCGCCGAGGCGGGAGCCGGTGCGCTCCTGGTCACCGACCCACGGAACATCGCCTACCTCACCGGGTTCCGCGGATCCGGTGGGGCCGTCCTCGTGGAGGACGACGGCGAGGCGGTCCTGTGCACGGACTCGCGGTACGAGCTCCAGGTTGTCGAGCAGGCCCCTGATGTCGGGCACGTGATCTCGCGGGACTACGTCGCCGGGGTGCTCGGACGTCGCCGGGGTCCCGCGGACGCCCCGCTCGCGGTGGAGGCGGACGACCTGACCCTGTCCGCGGCGTCCGCCCTGCGCGGTGTTCTCGAGAAGATCGGGGCCGCCGGGACAAAGGTCGTCGAGACCAGCGGGCTCGTGGAGCAGGTCAGGCGGGCGAAGGACCCGGTCGAGATCGGACTCATCGAGCGTGCCTGCCGGGTCGTGGACGAGTCATGGAACCATCTCCTGGCCCACGGCCTGCTCGCCGTGAACCGCAGCGAGCGGGAGGTCGCCGCGGATCTCGAACACGCGATGCGACGGGCCGGCTCCGACGGGGTGGCGTTCGACACCATTGTCGCCTCGGGCCCCAACGGTGCGCACCCGCACCATGTCCCGGGGGACAGGCTGCTCGCCGCCGGTGATCTCGTCGTGGTGGACTTCGGAGCGACGGTGTCGGGATACGCGTCCGACTGCACCCGCACCGTCGCCCTGGGCGGCGCTGCCGACCGACTCCTCGACGCCTACGAGGTCGTCAGAAGCGCCCAGCTCGCCGGGGTGGCGGCGGTCCGGGCGGGACTGGCCTGCTCGGAGCTCGACGCGGTGAGTCGGGGCATCATCGCCGACGCCGGGTTCGACGGGTACTTCGGCCACTCGCTGGGACACGGGGTGGGGTTGGACGTCCATGAAGCGCCCGCGGTGTCGAGCAGGTCCGCGAGTACACTGTCCGACGGCGATGTGATCACCATCGAGCCGGGGATCTACCTCCCCGGCCTCGGAGGGATCCGAATCGAGGACACCGTGGCCGTCACCGGCGGGGGCGGTAGGTCCCTGACCACCACGTCGACGGCGCTCAGCGTGCTCTGAGCAGCCGTCCCACAGAACATGCGCGCGGCGCCGGTCCCCGGCCGCCCGCCGACGACTCGCGAAGGAGAACGACCATGGCGTCCACCGCCGACTTCAAGAACGGCCTTGTCCTCAAGGAGGAGGGCAACCTGTGGCAGATCCAGGAGTTCCAGCACGTCAAGCCGGGTAAGGGTCCCGCCTTCGTCCGCACCAAGATCAAGAACGTGGTCTCCGGCAAGATCGTCGACAAGACCTACAACGCCGGGGTCAAGGTGGAGACCGCCACGGTGGACCGCCGCGACATGACCTTCCTCTACCGCGACGGTGAGGACTATGTCCTCATGGACGAGAAGGACTTCGAGCAGATCAACGTCTCGCCCACCGTGATGGGGGACGGTGCCCGGTTCCTCCTCGAGAACACCAGCGTCCAGGTGTCGATGCACGAGGGCGTGGCGCTCTTCGCCGAGATGCCCGTCGCCGTCGACCTGGTGGTCCAGCACACCGACCCGGGCCTGCAGGGGGACCGGTCGACCGGCGGCACCAAGCCCGCCACCCTCGAGACCGGCGCCGAGGTCCACGTGCCGCTGTTCATCAACACGGGCGACAAGCTGCGGATCGACACCCGCGACGGCCGTTACCTCAGCCGGGTGAACGCCTGACCATGGCGGATGACGCAGAACACCGGCGCCGGGGATCGAGGTTCCGGGCCCGCAAGCGCGCGGTGGCCCTGCTGTTCGAGGCGGAGCTCCGGGACGCCGACGTGGTGGCGCTCGCCGAGGAACGCCGCCGGATGGGCGAGCAGTCGCAGGAATTCCACGACGTCGCCTCGTACACCATGGACATCGTCACGGGCGTGGCGGAGCGGTTGGACCGTCTCGACACCATGATCGCCGAGCACCTGCGGGAATGGACGCTCGATCGCCTCCCGGCAGTGGACCGTGCGGTGCTGCGCGCCGGGGCGTGGGAGCTGTTGTTCGGCACCGAGGACGTGGACTCGGCCATCGTGATCGACCAGTCGGTGCTGCTGGTCGCCGACCTGTCCGCCGAGAAGTCGGTGCCCTACGTCAACGCCGTCCTCGACCGCATCGCCGGGCTCGCCGAGCACATCCGGGCGGCCGAGCGCGCGGTGTCCTCGCTGGACCCGGCGCCGGCCGTAGACGTGTCGGAGGCCACCCCCGACCCGTCGGAGACCGGAACCGAGGACTGATAGAGTTCGGTCCGAAAACTATCCCTTTAACGAGCCGTCCAGCGAGGCGGACAAGGAGGTGGTGATCGGTGAGCGCTGACGGTCCGGAGACGACCTCGGTTTCACTCTTCACGTCTGACGACGTCGCCAGGACGATATCCCGCCTGGCACACCAGATCATCGAACGCACGGCCGCGGACGCACCGGATTCGGGTCCGGTCGTCCTGCTCGGCATCCCCACCCGTGGTGTGCCGCTCGCGCACCGTCTGGCCGAGCGCATCAGGGAGTTCAGCGGAGCCGCCGTACACGCCGGTTCACTCGATGTGACCCTGTACCGCGACGACCTCGCCGGTGGCCCCCACCGCCCGATGAGCCCGACCACGGTCCCGGCCGAGGGCATCGACGGAGCGACCGTCATCCTGGTCGACGACGTCCTCTTCTCCGGGCGGACCATCCGGGCGGCATTCGACGCGCTGCGGGACCTCGGCAGGCCCGCCCGCGTCCAGCTCGCCGTCCTGGTCGACCGCGGGCACCGCGAACTCCCGATCCGCGCGGACTACGTCGGGAAGAACGTCCCCACCTCGCGCGAGGAGGGCGTCTCGGTGCGGCTCACGGAGACGGACGACGTCGACGCCGTGGTCCTCAGACGGCCGACACCGGAGGACGCCAGGTGAAGCATCTGCTCTCCGCCGCCGATCTGGACCGCGACGCGGCGCTGTCGATCCTGGACGAGGCCGGCCGTCTCAAGGAGACGCTCCTCGGGCGCGAGGTCCGCAAGCTGCCCACCCTCCGGGGCAAGACCGTCCTGACGGTGTTCTACGAGAACTCCACGCGCACGAGGGTCTCCTTCGAGACCGCCGGCAAGTGGATGAGTGCCGACGTCATCAACGTCTCCGCGAGCGCCTCCTCGGTGCAGAAGGGGGAGTCGCTGCGGGACACGGCCATGACACTGACCGCGGTCGGTGCGGACGCGCTCATCGTGCGTCATCCGGCTTCGGGGTCCGCCCTCCAGATCGCCGGCTGGGTCGCCCCCGGCGGCGTCGGGCCCTCGGTCATCAACGCCGGTGACGGCATGCACGAGCACCCGACCCAGGCGTTGCTGGACGCGATGACCATCCGCGAACGACTGGGGGGGATCGAGGGCCGCCGGGTGGTGATCGTCGGCGACATCCTGCACTCGCGGGTGGCCCGGTCGAACGCGCTGCTGCTGTCGACCCTCGGTGCCGAGGTCGTGTTGGTCGCGCCACCCACCCTGCTGCCGGTGGGGGTCGGGGACTGGCCGGTCCGGGCCTCGACCGACCTCGACGCCGAGCTGCCCGGCGCGGACGCGGTGATGATGCTGCGTGTCCAGGCCGAGCGGATGAACGGAGGGTTCTTCCCGTCCGCCCGCGAGTACGCGGTGCGGTACGGCCTGGGGCCCGCCCGTGCGTCCCGGTTGCCCGAGAACGCGATCGTCCTGCACCCCGGACCGATGGTCCGGGGGATGGAGATCGGGTTCGACACCGCCGACGCCCCGTCGTCAGCGATTCTCCAGCAGGTCACCAACGGCGTCCACGTACGCATGTCGGTCCTGCTCCACACCCTTGTCGGAACGGAAGGAAACCCCGAGTGAGCGCCCTCGAACCCCCGACCCTGCTGCTGCGCCGGGTCCGGCCCTACGGGGAGGGCGACCCCGTCGACGTGCTCGTCAGGGACGGGCTCGTCGCCGCGATCGGACCGGACGCCGGTGAGGATCTCCCTGACGACGTCGAGACCCACGACATGGCCGGCGCCGTCCTGCTCCCCGGGTTCGTCGACCTCCACACCCACCTGCGCGAGCCCGGACGGGAGGACACCGAGACGGTGGCCACCGGGTCGGCGGCGGCGGCGCGGGGCGGGTACACCGCGGTGTTCGCCATGGCCAACACCCAGCCTCCGCAGGACAACCAGACCGTCACCGACTCCGTGTGGCGGATCGGCCGGTCCGTGGGCCTGTGCGACATCCACCCGGTGGGAGCGGTCACCGTCGGACTCAAGGGGGAACAGCTCACCGAGATGGGTCAGATGGCCTCCGGCGAGGCCCGGGTCAGGGTCTTCTCCGACGACGGCATGTGCGTCTACGACCCGTTGGTGATGCGCCGCGCCCTCGAGTACTCGGCGGGACTCGGTGTGCTGATCGCACAGCACGCGGAGGAGCCACGCCTGACCAAGGGTGCGGTGGCGCACGAGGGGCCCACGGCC
>NZ_JAALED010000414.1:0-2437 GCF_014145155.1 Dietzia sp. B19
TGGCCTGCCTGGCCTGCCTGGCCTGCGTGGCCTGCGTGGTCCGCACCAGCGTCCTCCACGAGGGTGCGCACCGCGTCGGAGTAGACGGCGACGGCCCGCTCGAGGCGGTCGCCGTCGACCGCTGAGGCGAGGTAGTCCCACTGGGCGATGATGCTCCCGCCCCAGCGGTAAGCCTGGTGGTCCAACACCACCTGGGGTGTCTGACTGATCCCGCCGACGAGCTCACCGCTCCAGTCGTCGTCGAAACCGGACTCGTCCTCCCCGCCGAGGGTGCTGGTGAACACGACGGGTGCCGAGAACCGCCGCCCCTCCTGGGCGCTGCGCATGGCGAGAACGTCGATCCCCGACACGCTCGACCGGTCGAGCGCCTCGAACAGTGAGGTGCCCACCGAGTCCAGGGAGGCGTGAGGATCGGCCGAGGTGTGCAGTCCCACCAGGGAGAGCTCGGTGAACTCTCCGATGACCCCGGCCATCTCCGGCGGGCGTCCGAAGGTCGTGAGCATCACCGAGAACTCCGATCGGCCGGATAGCTCGCACAGCATGTGGGCGTATGCGGTGAGCAGCAGGGCGGCCGGCGTGGTCCGCCTCCGAGCGCTCGTGCGGACCACCGCCTCGCTCAGCTCGGGACCGAGGGTCCAGCGGTGCCGGGAAAAGCCACCGACCGGGACCTGCGCGGCAGAGACCGCTCCGCCGGAGACCTCGGGAGCCGCGGGAAGGTGCGGGACCCGCTCGGCCCACCAGCGTCGGTCCTCGTCCTGCCGGGCTCCGCCCGCGCCCCCACCCGCCGCGCCCGACCTCACGTGGTCGGCAAAGGTGCGCAGCGGCGCCGGGCCAGGGTCCTCACCGCGATAGACCACTCCCATCTCGGAGTGCAGGAGGCCGAAGCTGTCGGCGTCGCAGACCAGCACATCGATGCTCCACCCCACATGCACCGCGTCGGCGGTGATCGCGAGGTAGGGGCAGACCAGCGGCCACCGCGATGCCGGGGCGCGCCGCAGGGACAGGCGGTCCCGCCACCGCTGGAGGCCGGTGCCGGGGTCGTCGGAGTGCCTGAGGTCGGTCACGTCGAGCCGGAAGTCCTCGGGCCTGATGTAGACCTCGTGCATCCCGTCCAGCTCGACGACCGTCCGCAGCATCGGGTGCCGCTGCACGAGGGTGCGGAAGGCGGACTCGAACCGATCCGGGTCGAGCGACAGGGAGCGGAACTCCACAAAACTGTGGCACGCCGCGCCTCCGATCCCGAAGTCGTCCTCGCGGCCCAGGAGGTACGCGCGCTGGACCGGGGTCAGCGGGGCCGGGCCTGTGGGGTCAGCGTCCACACCCGAGGCCCCTTCCTCCCGATCCATCCCGCCGCCCGGATCCGACACGACCACTCCTGCGACTCCCCCCGGCGTCGGATCGTCGAGGAGATCCCGCAACCGCAGGTCGAGACCCAGTTCGTCGCGGAGGGTGCCGAGCAATCTCGTGGCGGCCAGGGACTGTCCCCCGAGGGCGAAGAAGTCGGACTCGGGGCCGACCTCGTCACGGTGAACACCGAGCGCGTCGGCCCACAATTCGCAGAGACGATCGAGCGACGCGCGACCCTCGTCACCGTGCGAGCCGTCAGACGAGGCGCCCGTGGAGGATCCCCCGGAGGTCTGCCGGAGATTCTCGGGGCCGGCTGCCCGGTCAACGTCCGCACCCTCGATCGTGAGCGGGCGACGGCTGGCGATCACCGTGCCCCGCGCCGGTCCTGCGGCGATCCGGCGCAACAGAGTCGAGGCGTCCTCCGGATCCAGAGCGTGCCGCAGGAGGTTCCGGGCGAACGCGGCGTCATCCGCACCGGTCGTCCGCCATCCGTCCCACGCCACCGCGACCCGACGGGTCCCGTCCGCCGGCGAAGCGTTCTCGCACCGCAGTTCCACGGCCCTGCAGGACACGGCGTACGCGGCCAGACCGAAGCCGCCCGACACGGAGGCCAGCGAGGACATCGCCACAAGGACGTCGGGAGCCCTCTCGGCGAGCAGGGCCACCGCATCCTCCAGGGCGTCCCAGACCTGCACCCGCGCACGATCGTGGGCCCGTAGCGTCTCCGCCCCCGACTCCTGGACGGTGGCGAAGCTCTCCTTGCCCACCACCCCGGTGCACTGCACCACGATCAGGGGGCCCGGACCCGGGATGTCGCTCAACACGCCGGCGAGCGCTGCGGCGTCGGCGCCGTCCCAGGTGACCACGGAGGCACCCCTGGGGACGAGCGCGGAGGCCACGTCGCCCGCGTTGCGACGGGTGGTGAGGGTGACGCTCGCACGTGCCGCGAGGAAGGAGGTGGCGATGTGGCGGCCCAAGGTGCCGAGTCCGCCGATGACCACGACGCGCGGGGGCGGCTGGTCCCGGGGCTCGTCCGAATCGGTCGACACGGGGTGGTCGACAACGACCTCGTCCTGCCACGACTCCCCGG
>NZ_JAALED010000042.1:0-4441 GCF_014145155.1 Dietzia sp. B19
CGACGGCGTAGGCCTGCGCGAGGTGCGCGATCTTCTGCGCGCGGGCCAGCCGCGGAAGGTCCGCGCCGTCGCGGCACCGCTCGCCGCCGGGCCCCAGTTCGTCGATCACTGACTCGGCCCACGAGACGTCGGCGGCCGAGGGGGACAGGACCTCGTTGATGTACGGGGCCTGGTCCACCCGCAGGCACAGCTTGCCGGTCATGCCCATCTCGACCGCGTGCTCGGCGGCGTCCATGAGGACCTGGGTATCGTTGGAGATGGTGGGCCCGTCGATCGGCGGAGCCACGCGCGCGACCCGGCTGGACACCACGAACTGCGAGCGGGTGTAGGCCATGGCGATCTGCGAGGAACCGATGCCGGTGTCACGGCGGTAGTCACCGATGCCGAACGCCAGGCGCACCACCTGGTCGGTCTTGGCGATCTCCGTGGCGGCGGCCAGACCGTCGGCGGACTCCACCAGCGCGACGATCGGTGTGTCCGCGGCCAACCGGGCGGCCGTCAGCGAGACGTGCTCCGGGTTCTCGGTCTTGGCCAGCATCACGCCGTCGAGGCCGGGGCAGTGGCCCAGGGCCATGAGGTCCTTCTCCCACTCGGGGGAGCGGACGTCGTTGATCCGGACCCAGGCGTGGTTGCCGGCCTCGAGCCACTGGCGCACCTCGCGGCGCGCGCGTTCCTTCTCCGACTGGCGGCACCCGTCCTCGACGTCCAGGACCACGACGTCCATCTCGGAGTTCACGGCCGCGTCGAAGCGCTCGGACTTGTCGGCAGGCAGGAGCAGCCACGAACGGGCGATCGTCGGCGGGATGGTCGACATGGGGCTCATGGGTACCGGTCATCCTTTGTTCGAGAGACGGTTCGCCGCGGGACGCGAGACGTCGCGCGGCAACCTCCCCACGATACGTTGCCCCGGTCGTGGCGTTCCACACGGTGACCAGCAAGCCATAGGACGCGATCGGTCCTCATTGGCGGACCTGCGTATTGACTACCGTTTCCCGGCGCGGCACTCTTTGGCGAGTGAGTACCAGACTGGCGTCCGACGCCCCGGCGATCGAGGCGGAACACCTCGTCAAGAAATTCGGCGACTTCACCGCCGTCGATGACATCTCCTTCTCCGTCCCCACCGGATCGGTCCTCGGACTGCTGGGGCCCAACGGGTCCGGCAAGACCACCACCATCCGCATGATGACGACCCTGAGCCCGCCCACCTCCGGCACCGCCCGCGTCGCCGGGCACGACGTGATGGGTGCCCCGGCCGAGGTGCGCAAGGCCATGGGCCTGACCGCGCAGGCGGCCACCGTCGACGAGCTGCTCACCGGGCGCGAGAACCTGCGCCTCATCGGGGACCTGTACGGCCTGCCCAAGAAGATGGTCAAGACGCGCGCCGACGAGCTACTGGAGAAGTTCTCGCTCAGCGACGCCGCGACCAAGGTCGCCAAGAGCTACTCCGGGGGCATGCGGCGCCGGCTCGATCTGGCGGCCAGCCTCGTCGCGGCCCCGCCCGTGCTGTTCCTGGACGAGCCGACCACCGGGCTCGACCCCCGCTCGCGCAACGAACTCTGGGACGTCCTGCGCGACCTGGTCCGCGACGGAACCACACTGTTGCTCACCACGCAGTACCTCGACGAGGCCGATCAGCTGGCCGACCGGGTGATCGTCATCGATCACGGCAGCGTCATCGCCGAGGGCACCCCGTTGCAGCTCAAGGACCGCTCCGGTGCGGCCAGCCTGGTCATCACCGTCTCGAGGCCGGACGACGTCGACGAGGCCGTCCGCGTCCTCGACGGCCGGATCGGGGAACTGCACGTCGACCGCGACGCGCGTCGGCTCACCGCGCCGTCGGAGGGCGTCTCGGCGCTGGCGGGGATCGCCACCGCGTTCACCGACGCCGGCATCGAACTCGACGACATCGGCCTGCAGCGCCCCAGTCTGGACGACGTCTTCCTGTCCCTCACCGGACGCAGGGCCGAGGACACCGCGGACGCCGCGGACGTCGAGACCATCGAACAGGAGAACCGGGTATGAGCACCGTCGCCGACCCCACCCACACCTCGGCCACCCACGAGCGGTTCGCGATGCCGGTCCGTCACGAGGGGCCGCCGCTGAGCCGGCAGATCTCCGCGCTGGTGCGCCGCAACCTCTTCCACATCCGGCGCCAGCCGGAGAACCTGGCGGACGTCACCATCCAGCCGGTGATGTTCGTCCTGTTGTTCGCCTTCGTGTTCGGCGGCGCGATCGCGGTGGCCGGCGGCGTGAACTACCGCGAGTGGCTGCTGCCGGGCATCATGGCGCAGACCATGGCGTTCTCCTCGTTCGTCGTGGCCGCGGGACTGTGCAACGACCTCAACAAGGGGATCATCGACCGCTTCCGGACCCTGCCCATCCAGCGAGCGTCGATCCTCATCGCGCGTAGCGCGTCCAGCCTCATCCACTCCTCCATCGGAGTGGTGGTGATGTCGCTGACGGGGCTCGTCGTGGGGTGGCGGATCCGGAGCGGGATCGTCGACGCCGTGCTGGGCTACCTCATCCTGCTGGGCTTCGGGTTCGTCATGATCTGGATCGGGATCGTCGTGGGCTCCCGGCTCAAGACCATCGAGGCGGTCAACGGTGTCATGTTCACCACGATCTTCCCCATCACGTTCCTCGCCAACACCTTCGCGCCCCCGGAGTCGATGCCGTCGTGGCTGCGGCCGGTCGCCGAGTGGAACCCGCTGGCCTCGGTCGTCCAGGCGATGCGTGAGCTCTGGGGCAACGCCCCCGCCGTCGGACCGGATGCCGCGCTGCCGTTGCAGCACCCGGTCCTGGCGTCACTGTTGTGGATCGTGGGGCTGACGGTGATCATCGCCCCGATCGCCGTCAAGGCCTTCGACGCCCGGACCCGCGACTGACGCGCCCGCGACCGTCAGCGCTTGGTCTTGGGGGAGACCCGGATGGTGATGGAGCCGACCACCGGTTCGACGCCGGCGTCGTCGACGAAGCGCAACGGGACGTCGATGTCCTGCCCGCTGGTGATGGCCGAGAAGTCGGGGATCTCGGTCCACTCGGCGGTGACGGTCAGGCCGCCGGTCGACATGGCCGGGTAGCGCACGTTCATGCCCACGGGGATCCACCGGTGGGTGGCCGGCACGGTGGCCTCGGCGAGCACGCCCATCGCCATCTCGGCCAGGTTGAGGGCGGCGATCACGTGGAAGGTGCCGATGTGGTTGCGGTTGCCCCACCAGCCCGGGCCGCGCACCTCGCAGCGTCCGGGCCGCACGTCCACCACGTGCGGGAGGACGGTGCGGAAGTAGGGGGCCTTGAGGCTCACGGCCGCGCTGAACAGGCGCGAGCCGAAGGGCAGCCGGGTGGCCTTCTGCCAGAGGCGGTACGTCTGGGTGGGTGCGGGCTGGACGGGTGCGGTGTCGGTCATCCAGCCGATATTACTCCCCGGTAGGTTCCGGGTGTCGCGCACCGCCTGACGCACCGCGGTGCCCACCGCCGGCCCGCCGCCTCAGGCCAGGATGCACGTCCCCTGCCTGAGGAGTTCGTGGAGCCGGGCCTGGTCGGCGTCGGGCTCGTCGACCCAGCGCCGGTACGCCGAGAGGGCGATCCCGAGCGCGGCGTGAGCCGTGGCGGCCGGGATCAGATCGTGCACGGTCTCCCCGCGACGCGCGGCCACGAACTCCGCGACGGCCCTCCGCCAGTCCGCGTACATCAGCGTCGAATGGGCCTGGAGTTCGTCCACCCCGAGCAGTAGTCCCATCCGCAGGCGGTGCACCTGGGTCTCGGAGTCCGGGAAGGTGTTGAACGCGACGAGCGAGTCCGCCAGCGCGTCCCGGAGCGGGGTCGAGCCGGGGATCTCGGCCAGCTGTCGCCGCATCCCGTCCATCTGCACGTCGAACTCGCCCCACGCGATCGCCGCCTTCCCCGGGAAGTACCGGAAGAGGGTCCGCCGGGAGATGTGTGCGGCCTCGGCGATCTCGTCGACGCTGGTCGCGTCGTATCCCTGGCGCGCGAACAGCCTCAACGCCACCGCCACGATCGAGGCGCGCGTCGTGGACGGTCGTCGCCCGGGGACGCGACTGTCGTCAGACTCCGTCATTCCCATGATCGACAAGCCTAGAGCCATCCCGGACGCGGACCGTGCATTGACCATTGCAATTGGCACTAGGTGCCAATATGATGCAGGTCTCACCTGGAGTGGTGAGGAACCCAACCGCGTTGACGAGAGGAACCGCCGTGGAGAACACCCAGAACACCGAGGTAGTGCTGGAGGAGGCCCTCATCGAGGAGGTCTCGATCGACGGTATGTGTGGGGTCTACTGACATGACCTCCGCAGCAGCGCCGGCCGGCGCCGGACAGGACGCCGCGCCCGCGGCCTTCGATCTCGACGCCGGCTGGCGCCTGCACCCCGGAGTGGCGCTGCGTCCCGAGCCGTTCGGGGCCCTGCTCTACCACTTCCAC
>NZ_JAALED010000415.1:0-2915 GCF_014145155.1 Dietzia sp. B19
CGGCTTGAACCTCAGGCCCGACCGGAGCATCAGCCCGCCGAGCGCGAGATGCCCCACCCCGAACGCCGCCGCGCCCGAGACCAGGCGCGCCTTCGACCGGCTCGCATGTCCACCGCCGAGCATGAGGATCACGTCGCCCGTGGTGTACGCCGCACCGGTGACGGAGAGCAGTGCGGTGTCGACCGGGCCGAGGCCACCACTACCCGCCCCCGCGCCTCCCCGGGCGCCCTCACGCAGAGCGATGGTCAGCGCCGCCGGGACGATGAGCGGCTTGCAGAGCTTCTCCAGCGGGCCGAATCCGGTCGCCTTGGCCACCTCCGTGCCCGCGGCCGCAGCGAGGAACGCGGGCCCCTCCGGGCGGGAGGTGTCCATGAGCGAGAGCACCCGCTGCCGCAGCGCCTGCGCCAGGACGGTGGGGAAAGCCCTCGCCGTCGTCCTATCGGACGCCGTCCCCTCGGTCGTCGTGCGTCTCGTCGTCGTCCACTCGGCGGTCATGTCACTCCAGTCCCAGGTCGGTCAGACCGAGCAGGGCGCGGTACTCCACGCCCTCGGCCCGGATCACGTCATCGGCGCCGGTGGCACGGTCGACGACGGTCGCCACGCCCACCACCTCGGCGCCGGCCTCGCGCAGGGCGGCCACCGCGGTGAGCGGGGAGTTGCCGGTGGTCGTGGTGTCCTCGACGACGAGGACCCGCTTCCCCACGATGTCCGGCCCCTCGATCCGGCGCTGCATCCCGTGCTTCTTGGCCTCTTTGCGGACGACGAACGCGTCGATCGGCCGACCCGGCGCGTGCATGATCGCCGTGGCGACCGGGTCGGCGCCGAGGGTCAGTCCGCCGACCGCCTCGAAGTCCCAGTCGTCGGTCAGTTCACGCAGCAGACGGCCGATGAGCGGCGACGCCTCGTGGTGCAGGGTCGCGCGGCGCAGGTCCACGTAGTAGTCGGCCTCGCGGCCCGAGGAGAGGGTGACTCGGCCGTGGACGACGGCGAGCTCGGCGACCAGCTCGGCCAGGCGCGCTCTGGCGGTCGAGTCGACGGTGGCGGGGACGGACATCGGGCTCCTCTGATCGGCCGCGACGGTGGCTGCGGCGACGGTATCTGTACCGGGGTCGACTCTAGACGCGCGCCACGACAGAACACGACAGAAGGAGGACGGGCCGGTCGCGTGACGCGACCGGCCCGTCCTCCTTCAGCTCGAGGCCACGCTCAAGCCAGTGACGATCAGGGGTCCAGGGGGTCCCCGTTGTCCTCAGCCGGCGGCTCCTCCTCGACCGGTGGCTCCGGATCGACGGGGTCCGTACCACTGCTGCCCAGCGAGCCGAGAGACCCGGTCGCGAGGCTGCCGCTGTCCTCGGGGATGACGACCGGCGGGGGCCACCCCTCCTCGAAGGCAGACCACGCGTAGAGCTGGCCGGTGCCCTGCGCGGCGGCGGAGTTGGTGCCCTGCGCGCACATCGTGAAGTAACCGACCAGATCCGAACCACGGGGCTGGGTGGCCGGCGGCCCGAGTGCGATCGTCCGGGTGACGGTCTGCCCGTTGGTCACCGCGAACGAACCGGTCGTGCCGTACAGCCCCTCGACCTTGGCCCTGGTGTTCTGCTCGGTGATCTGCGAGCGCAGCTGGACGGCTTCGCTCGCCATGTCCCCGAGGCTGCCCTGCGGGAAGAACTGGGTGAGCGGCCACAGCGGCATGGTGATCGTCGACCCCGACGCCGTGATGCTGACCATCTCGGCCCTGACGTTCTGGTAGCGCGAGTAGTACAGCGCCGACATCTCCACGACGGGCGCCGTCGAGACCGTACCGCCGGGCCGCGCACCCGCGACCGTGTCCTGGTTCGGTGCCTCGCAGAAGACGGGACGGGCAACACCATCAACTCGGGCCTGCAGAAGAACAACAACCAGTCGTTCCAGCTGCCCGAGGTCACCTTCAGCATGCGTGCGCCGAACACGCCGAGTCAGCAGATCGTCTTCGGCCTTGCCGGGGCGGGGGCCACCGCCGCCACGGATGCGGCGTCGACGCAGTTCCAGTACACCCGAGGGACCACTGCGGGCGGCACCGGCACCACCGGCGCCCAGGTCGAGTGCGCTGTGAGCGCCAATGCCGCCGCGCTCACCACCACCACGATCACCAACGCCCCGTGGGTTCCGTTCGAGTGGAACACCAACCTGAACGTCCAGGCCCAGCCCGGCACCCTCGACGAGGATTCGCTCGCGGTCAACGTGGTCACCTCGTTCGTTCGGCCCGCGAACAACTTCCCCGAGGGAACGATGGTCTCGATCCTCCGTGACGGTGTCGAGGTCGGGGAGGTCGCCATGCCGGCGTCCGGCACCACTGTCTCCTTCCCGGACGACATTCCGCGTACGGCCGACACCCAGGTGTACCGCTACACGGCCGTGGTGAACAACACCGACGCGCTCGGCGACACGTGGGTCGGCGCGACCGCGACCTCGTCGCCCGTCATCGTCACCGGGACCAACCCCGGTGCCGGCGGCGGGGGCGGTACCGGTTCGCTGGATCCCGGTTCCGTGGTCAACCCGATCGACGGCGCCATCGGCGGCTCGCTCACCTCGAGCCTGTCCGACTCGGCCGGATACGACGTCGCCCCGCTGTCGAGCCCGATCGTCACCGGTCTCCTGAGCTCCGCCAGCTGACACACCCCACATCAGCGAGAGGACCCGTCCGCGCATCCGGCGCGGGCGGGTCCTCTCGTTGCGGAAGGTCAGTCCCGGATATCCGGCGGCAGCTGGAGGCGGGTGGTCTGCTCGACGTCCGGTTCCACGCCCGGGCGCTCACGACCGGAGCCCGTGCCGGTCGAGGCCGCAGCCGACGGCTCCGCGTCCGACGCCTCCTCGTCCGGCTCCGCACGGCGATGTTTGCCGCGTCCGGCCCGTGGGGGCGCGGGTGTCACCTCGGG
>NZ_JAALED010000416.1:0-2533 GCF_014145155.1 Dietzia sp. B19
CGGCGGCCGCCGGGACGGTCTCGGTGGGGAACGCCATCGCCACCGCGCCGATATCGGTGCGCTGGGAGGCCAGCAGGGCACAGACCCCGCCACCGAGCCCGTGACCGGCCAGCCCGATCCGGCGGGGATCCGCGCGGACGGTCCCGCGGCCGAGCCTGGCCTGCAGGACGTCCTCGATCGCGGCCGACAGGTGGTCGGCGAAGTGTTGGTGGTTCGGCCGGGGGGACCGATCGGTCGCGGGCGCGACCACGACGAAGCCCCACGAGGCGAGGTGCTTGAGCGTGTCCGTGTAGTCACGGGGGCCCTTGGTCCAGTCGTGGGCGAAGCCCACCACCGGGGCGGGTGACGGCGCGTCACGCGGGACGAACACCACGCCCGGCGTCCCGGTGAAACCGAGATCGCCCGTGTCGACCCCGTAGGGGCCCCGCCGGTTCACCTTGTCGAGCAGAGCTTTGGTCTTGATGGCCACGAGGGCCACAGTATCGCCTCCGGGGGGTCGACGGTGCCGGGGCGTCGGGACGGCGTGGCTACACTTAGCGGCCATGTGCGGAATCGTCGGTTATGTCGGGCATCAGGCTGCCCTCCCTGTCGTGGTCGAGGCCCTGAGGCGGATGGAGTACCGCGGATACGACTCCTCGGGCGTGGCCGTCCTCGACGGTTCGGGCGCCTCGCGCGTGGAGAAGAAGGAGGGCAAGCTCGCCAACCTCGAGGCCGCGCTGGACTCCGCCGGGCACGACAGCTTCCCGGGGACCACCGGGATCGGACACACCCGCTGGGCCACCCACGGGCGCCCCAGTGACCGCAACGCCCACCCGCACGTCTCGGGCGACGTGGCGATCGTGCACAACGGCATCATCGAGAACTTCGCCCCGCTGCGCGCCGAGCTGGAGGCCGCGGGGGTCGAACTGGTGTCGGACACCGACTCCGAGGTGGCCGCGCACCTGCTCATGTGCGAGATGGCGTCCGGACCGCACGCGGGGGACTTCGTCGCCTCGTGCCGGGCCGTGCTGAACCGCCTCGAGGGTGCCTTCACCCTGGTCTTCAGCCACGCCGCCCACCCGGGCACCCTCGTCGCGGCGCGTCGGTCGACCCCGCTGGTGCTGGGCGTGGGGAAGGGCGAGATGTTCCTCGGTTCGGACGTCGCGGCGTTCATCGAGCACACCCGTGAGGCGGTGGAACTCGGCCAGGACAACGTGGTGGTGCTGCGAGCCGACGGCTACGAGATCACCGACCTCGCCGGCGAACCCACCGAGGGCCGCCCGTTCCATATCGACTGGGACCTGGCCGCCGCGGAGAAGGGCGGCTACGACTACTTCATGCTCAAGGAGATCGCCGAGCAGCCGGCGGCGGTCGCCGACACCCTGCTCGGCCACTTCCAGGACGGCCGCATCGTGCTCGACGAGCAGCGGATCAGCGACCAGGACCTCAGGGACATCGACAAGGTGTTCATCGTGGCCTGCGGCAGCGCGTACCACTCCGGCATGGTGGCCAAGTACGCCATCGAGCACTGGACCCGCCTGCCCTGCGAGGTCGAGATCGCCTCGGAGTTCCGCTACCGGGACCCGGTGCTGGACCGGTCCACCCTGGTGGTGGCCATCTCCCAGTCGGGTGAGACCGCCGACACCCTCGAGGCCGTGCGTCACGCCAAGTCCCAGAAGGCCCGCGTCCTGGCGGTGTGCAACACCAACGGGTCGCAGATCCCCCGTGAGGCCGACGCCGTGCTGTACACCCATGCCGGCCCCGAGATCGGCGTGGCCTCCACCAAGGCGTACCTGGCCCAGATCACCGCCAACTACCTCGTGGGACTGGCGCTGGCGCAGGCCCGGGGCACCAAGTACCCCGACGAGGTGGCGGCCGAGTTCCGTCAGCTCGAGAAGATGCCCGAGGCCATCCAGAAGGTGGTCGACTCCCTCGACCCGGTCCGCGAGATCGCGCGGGAGCTGGCCGACTCGAAGTCGGTGCTGTTCCTCGGCCGCCACGTCGGCTATCCGACGGCGCTCGAAGGCGCGCTCAAGCTCAAGGAGCTGGCGTACATGCACGCCGAGGGGTTCCCGGCGGGTGAGCTCAAGCACGGACCGATCGCGCTGATCGAGGACGGCCTGCCCGTCTTCATCGTCATGCCTCCGGTCGAGGGTCGGGGAGTCCTGCACTCCAAGCTCGTGAGCAACATCCAGGAGATCAGGGCCCGCGGTGCCCGGACCATCGTGATCGCCGAGGAGGGGGACGAGGTGGTGCGACCGCTGTCGGACTACTTCATCCCGATCCCGGCCTCGACCACCCTGCTCCAGCCGTTGCTCGCGACCATCCCCTACCAGGCGTTCGCCGCCGAGGTCGCCGCGGCCCGTGGGTACGACGTGGACAAGCCCCGCAATCTGGCCAAGTCCGTCACGGTGGAGTGATCCGCCCCCGGGTCTGATTCCGTCTGGGATCGTGGACGTCATGTTGCGCGCGCACCCGGTCGAGGCGATCCGGGCCGCCGAGCGCCCGCTCATCGAGGCGGCCGCGGCGGCGGGGGACCCGGACGCCGTGATGC
>NZ_JAALED010000417.1:0-5311 GCF_014145155.1 Dietzia sp. B19
CGGCAGGGGGACGGACGGCACGACGCTAGGCGCCCGGGCCCACGTTGCGGGATTCCCGGGTGCGCAGCTGCCGCACGTAGGAGTCGGGGGCACCCGCGCACTCGGCCGCGTCCGCCAACAGTCCGAGGTAGCGCGCCGACGGCAGGCCCCCCTCGAAGGCGTCCATGACGTACAGCCAGACCAGCTCGGTGCCCTCGGGCGCGGTGGGGGAGGGCGAGGCGACCGCGAACTCGGACTCCTGGGCCCCCACCGGGGGGCCGGGGGGGACGGTGGGACGGCGCTCCACCCGGACCCGGATCTTCCGGGCCGGGATCCGGTCCGTGCCCTCCCATCGGTCGAGGGCGCGGGCGTCCTCGTCGGGGACGTCGTAGAGCACCACGAACACCCTCGACTCGGGGTCCTCGACCACGGTGGCCACGGCGCCCTCCCACGTGGGGTCCTCGCCCGCGAAGGTCAGGCGCCAGCCCTCCAGCCAACCGGTTCCGGCGAACGGGGAGTGCGGCGCGCGGGCGTTCATCTGTTCGGGATGCATGTTGGTCCCGTACGCGGCGTAGAGAGGCACGGCGACCAGAGTAGTCCCTCCGCCGGGTGTGGACCCGGCGTCCTCCGGCCGCGTGCCGCCGGTTCGACTACCGTGTACGGCGGACGCGACGCGGTCCACCACAGTGGCCCGCGGCGCCCGGCCCCGACCCCGTGACCCGTGGAGGACCACCTGTGACCCAGCGCATCATCATCATCGGCGGCGGACCCGCCGGTTACGAGGCCGCGCTGGTGGCCGCGCAGTACGGTGCGGACGTCACGATCGTGGACGCCGAGGGGATCGGCGGCAACTGCGTGCTGACCGACTGCGTGCCGTCCAAGACGTTCATCGCCACCACGGGTGTGCGCACCGACATGCGTCGCGCCGAGGAGATGGGCGTCGAGATGCACTTCGACCCCACCGCGTACCGGCTCGGCCAGGTCAACGGTCGGGTCAAATCCCTGGCCCGCGCCCAGTCCGCCGACATCAGGTCCCAGCTCCAGCGCGAGGGCGTGCGACTGCTCTCGGGGACCGCGCGACTGCACGACTCGCAGCCGGGCATGGCGTCGCACCGCGTCCACGTGTCGCTGGACGGCGGCCGGGAGAAGATCCTCGACGCGGACGTGGTCCTGGTCGCCACCGGGTCCAACCCGCGCATCCTCTCCGGCGCCGAGCCGGACGGGGAGCGGATCCTGACCTGGCGGCAGCTCTACGACCTCACCGAACTCCCCTCCCACCTGGTGGTCGTGGGTTCCGGTGTGACCGGCGCCGAGTTCGTCTCCGCGTTCACCGAGATGGGCGTCAAGGTCACCATGGTGTCCAGCCGCGACCGTGTGCTGCCCCACGAGGACGCCGACGCGGCGCTGGTGCTGGAGGAGGCCCTCAGCGAGCGTGGCGTGTCGCTGGTCAAGCACGCGCGTGCGGACGCGGTCGAACACCACGAGGACGGGATCATCGTCCGACTGGGCGACGGCCGGACCGTCAAGGGTTCGCACGCACTGATGTGCGTCGGTTCGGTTCCCAACACCGGCGACCTCGGGTTGGAGAGCGCCGGCATCGAGGTCCAGCGCAGCGGTCACATCAAGGTCGACCGCGTCTCGCGGACCACCGCCGCCGGCATCTACGCGGCGGGCGACTGCACCGATCTGTTCCCGTTGGCCTCCGTCGCGGCGATGCAGGGCCGGATCGCGATGTACCACGCGCTGGGCGAGGGGGTCAGTCCCATCAAGCTCCGCACCGTGGCCTCGGCGGTGTTCACACGGCCCGAGATCGCCACCGTGGGAATCTCCCACGCGCAGATCGAGAGCGGTGAGGTCCCCGCCCGCGTCGAGGTGTTCCCGCTGGCGGGCAATCCGAGGGCCAAGATGCGCAGTCTGCGCCGCGGTTTCGTCAAGCTGTTCTGCCGCCCCGCCTCGGGTGTGGTCATCGGAGGGGTGATCGTGGCGCCGACCGCCTCCGAGCTCATCCTGCCCGTCTCCGTGGCCGTGCGGAATCAGCTCACCGTGGGTGACCTCGCGGGGTCGTTCTCCGTCTATCCCTCGATGACCGGGTCGATCACCGAGGCCGCCCGGCAGCTCATGCGGCACGACGACCTGGACTGATCCCGGGCCGGTGGACCGGCCTGAGCGCCAGGATAAGTTTAGGCTAAGCTCACACCCGGTGCCCGTGACGCGGCACCGGGACTGTGAGGGAGGAACCGTGATGATGCGACGCCGCCTGGCCGCGATCGCCGCTGCCGGTTCGCTCGTGGTGGGTCTGGCGGCCTGCACCACGGACGGCGCCGGAGACGACTCGGACGCGTTGGTGGTCTACTCGGGCCGCAGCGAGAACCTCGTCGGCCCGCTGCTGGCCCAGATCGAGGAGAACACCGGCATCGACCTGGAGGTGCGGTACGCGAGCACCCCCGAGATGGCGGCGCAGATCGCCGAGGAGGGCGAGGCCAGCCCGGCCGACATCTTCTTCTCCCAGGACGCCGGCGCGCTGGGTGCGTTGTCCAAGGAGGGCCTGCTCACGCGGCTCGACGAGGCGACGGTCGCACAGGTCCCCGCCGAGTACCGGGCCACCGACGGGACGTGGGTCGCCACGAGCCTCCGCGCCCGTGTCCTGGTCTACGACTCCGAGGTGCTCGAGGAGTCCGAGGTGCCGGACACCATCGACGCCCTCACCGAGCCGGAGTGGCGGGGCAAGGTCGGCTACGCCCCCACCAACGCCTCGTTCCAGTCGTTCGTCACCGGGCTGCGGGTCGACCGCGGCGACGAGGCGGCCGAGCAGTGGCTCCGCGACTTCCTGGCCAACGAGCCGAGGACCTACGACAACAACGTGGCCCTCCTCGAGGCCGCCGACACCGGCGAGGTCGAGCTCGGGCTCACCAACCACTACTACTGGTACAACACCGCCCAGGAGAAGGGCGAGGAGAACATGCGGGCCCGGGTCCACTACCTGACCAAGGGCGACCCCGGCGCACTGGTCAACGTGGCCGGCGTCGGCGTGCTGGCCTCCACGGACCGGCCCGAGGACGCCCTGCGCGTGGTGGAGGAACTCCTCGGCGAGCAGGCCCAGCTCTACTTCCTCGAGGAGGACAGCGAGTACCCGGTGGTGCCGGGCATCACCTCGGAGGCCGTCGGCCTGCCCCCCCTCGAGACCCTGGGAGGCCCCGACATCGACCTCGGGGACCTCGACGGGCTCGAGCAGACCCAGCAGATGCTCACGCGCGTGGGCATGATCTGACGGGTCCGTCATAGACGTCCGTTCCCGTCTGCGTGGCGGTCGCCCCCTCCTCGGGGTGGCCGCCACTCTGGCGTGCTCCGCGGCCCTCATCCCGCTGGTCTATCTGATCATCCGGGCGGGGGAACGGGGCCCGGCCTACGCCATCGAGGTGGTCCGGTCCGGTCGGTCAGCCGAACTGCTGGTCAACACGGTCGTGCTGGTGGTCCTGGTCACCGCGGCCAGCGTCGTGGTGGGTGTCGCGCTCGCGTGGTTGACGGTGAGGACGGATCTCCCCGGGGCCCCGGTGGTCGGCGCACTGCTCTGCGTGCCACTGGCGATGCCCTCCTACGTCCTCGGCTACCTGTGGGTCGCGGACTTCCCGCAGTTCCTCGGCCTGCCCGGCTCCGTCATCGTGTTGACGATCTCCTGCTATCCGTACGTCTTCCTCCCCGCGGCCGCGGCGCTGCGGGCCGTGGACCCCGGGCTGGAGGAGGTGGCCAGGACGCTGGGGCGCGGATCGGTCAGGGCCGTACTCGGGGTGACGTTGCGTCAGATCCGGCCCGCGGTCGCCGCGGGGGCGCTGCTGGTGGCGCTGTACACGCTGTCCGACTTCGGGGCCGTGGCCATGCTGCGGTACGAGGCGTTCACCGTCGGGATCTACCACAGCTACCGCGCCTCGTTCGACCGGGTGCCCGCGGCGGTGCTGGCCTGCGTGCTCATCCTGGTGGCGCTGGTGGTGATGGTGGGAGAGCGGCGGGCCCGACGGGGCGAGGTCGCCAGGGTCGGTGCCGGTGTGGACTCCCTTCCCGACCGGGTCCCGCTCGGGCGGTTCAGAACGCCGGCGCTCGTGGTCGTCGGATTCGTCCTGACCGGTGGCGTCCTCGCCCCGCTCGTCGGGCTGGTCCGGTGGGTGCGGGCCGCCGCCGAGGTGGACGTGGCGTGGGGACCGGTCCTCGCGGCGGCGGCCACCACCGCGGGGGTGTCGGGCATCGCCGCGCTCGTGACGATCATGTTGGCCCTGCCCATCGGCATCCTCGCGGCCCGGTCGAACGGCCCGGTCGCCCGGGCCACCGAGGCGGTCGCCCAGATCGGATTCGCGCTCCCCGGGATCACGGTCGGGTTGGCCGTGGTGTTCGTGGGGATCCGGCTGGTCCCCGGCCTGTACCAGCAGTTGCCGATGCTCGTGTTCGGGTACGTGGTGCTGTTCCTCCCGCTCGCCGTGGGCGTGGTCCGGTCCGCGATCGGCGCGATCCCGACCGCGCTCGAGGACGCCTCGGGAGCGTTGGGCTCCGGCCGGTTCCGGACCTTCCTCCGCGTCGTCGCCCCACTATCGATGCCGGGTGTCCTCGCGGGGGGCAGCCTGGTGTTCCTCAGCGTGGCCAAGGAACTGCCCGCGACCCTTCTCCTGCGCCCCACGGGGACGGAGACACTGGCCTCCGCGATGTGGGCCCACACCGAGGTGGCGGCGTACTCCCAGGCCGCTCCCTATGCCGCGATGCTCGTGGCCGTGGCCGTGATCCCCGCCGCGGTCCTCGGCAGGTCGTTCGGGTGGGGCGCGGGAGGGTCCGGGCGAGGCGTCCCGGCACGGACCGCCATCGCGGCCCGTTCGGAGGAGACACAGGTGGGTGCCACATGACGGTGAGGAAGCGCCCCGGCGGCGTGCTCGAGCTCCGCGGCGTGACCGGTGGGTACGGGGGCACCACCGTCGTCCGGGACCTCGATCTGACAGTGGGCTCCGGTGAGGCGCTGGCCGTTCTCGGTGCGTCCGGGTCGGGCAAGACCACCGTGCTGCGCATGATCGCCGGGCTGCACCCGGTCTCGGCGGGACGCATCCTCGTCGACGGCCGCCGCGTGGACCCACTGCCCGCCCAGCACCGCGGGATAGGTCTGGTCCCCCAACAGGGCGCCCTGTTCCCGCACCTGTCCGTGGCCCGGAACGTCGGGTTCGGACTCGTACCGGTCGATCCCGTGGCGCGGTGGCGCAGCCGCGCCGAGCGGGCGGCCCGGGTCCGTGAGGTCCTCGAGTTGGTGGGGCTGGCGGACCGGGCCGACGAGCGTCCCTCCCGGCTGTCCGGCGGGCAGCAA
>NZ_JAALED010000418.1:0-2361 GCF_014145155.1 Dietzia sp. B19
CCCGGAGGCGAACACGCGTCGGCCGGGTATGCGCCCCGGGTCGGAGAACTCCGCCACGGATTCCAGGTGGCTGAGCGATTGCACGTCGACCTTCTCGGCGAGCTGCCGGGTGGCGGAGGCGGGCAGGTCCTCGTCGTCCCGGACCTCACCGCCGGGCAGCGCCCACCGGCCGGCGGCGGGCCCGAGGGAGTGCCGCCAGAGCATCACGTGGAGCGTGGGCGCGGTGGCACCGGGCGCCGGTCGCACCTGGGTCACCACGACGAGCACTTCGTGACCGGTGTTACACTGCATCATGTTTTCGATTGTAAGTCGAAAACAGGGCCGGTGGCGTATCGGCCCACAGAACCGACCCGGGAGGGGGCAGCGATGAGCACTGCCACAGGACACGGCACCACGGTCGCGCCACGGCCCGACACCACCGTCGGACGGCTCGACTCGCCGCTCGCCACGAGGATCCGCCACGACGGCGCGGTGTACACGGGCGTCGAACCCGACGCGGAGTGGGCCGCCGAGATCCGCCGCCTCGCCGGCGAGCGTGACGCGGTGATCCTCGCCCACAACTACGAGGTCCCCGCCATCCAGGACATCGCCCACCACGTGGGGGACTCCCTGGCCCTGTCGCGCATCGCCGCGGAGGCCGAGCAGTCGACCATCATCTTCTGCGGCGTCCACTTCATGGCGGAGACCGCCAAGATCCTCTCGCCGGACAAGACCGTCCTCATCCCCGACGAGGCGGCGGGCTGTTCGCTGGCCGACTCCATCACCGCCGAGCAGTTGGCGGAGTGGAAGTCCGAGCACCCCGATGCCGTGGTGGTCTCCTACGTCAACACCACCGCCGCGGTGAAGGCCCTCACGGACATCTGCTGCACCAGCTCCAACGCGGTCGAGGTGGTCGAGTCGATCGACCCGGACCGCGAGGTGCTGTTCCTTCCCGACCAGTTCCTCGGCGCGCACGTCCGGCGCAAGACCGGCCGCGACAACGTGCTCGTGTGGGCGGGCGAGTGCCACGTCCACGCCGCGATCAACGGTGACCAGCTCACCGCCAAGTCGCAGGCCCACCCGGGCGCCGAGCTGTTCGTCCACCCCGAGTGCGGCTGCGCCACGAGCGCGCTGCACCTCGCCACCGAGGGTGCCGTGCCGGCTGATCAGGTCAAGATCCTGTCCACCGGCGGGATGGTCGACGCCGCCCGCTCCTCGGGTGCCCGCGAGGTCCTGGTGGCCACCGAGATCGGGATGATCCACCAGCTGCGCAAGGCGGCTCCGGAGATCGACTTCCTCCCGGTCAACGACCAGGCCAGCTGCCCCTACATGAAGATGATCACCCCGGCCGCGCTGCTGCGCGCGCTCGTCGAGGGCGCCGACGAAGTGCACGTCGATCCCGCCACGGCCGAGGCCGCGCGCGGGTCCGTCGAGCGGATGATCGCCATCGGCAACCCGGGATCCGGGGAGTGACCGGCGCGGGCGTGGGTTCGCCGGTATCCGGGGGAGACGACGACGAGCTCTTCGACCCCGACACCCGTGCCGACGCCCTGATCGCGATCAGGCGCGCCCTCGAGGAGGACCTGCGTTACGGCCCGGACGCCACCTCGCTGGCCACCGTGCCCGCGGACTCCCGTGCCACCGCACGACTCGCGACCCGATCCGACGGGGTGGTGGCCGGGTTGCCGCTGATCGGGATGGTCCTGACCGAGGTGCTCGGCGACGACTACTCGGTCACGCTCAGCGCGGGGGACGGTGACCGCGTCTCGGCCGGCGACGTGGTGGCCGAGATCACCGCACCGACGCGCGGGCTGCTCACCGCCGAGCGGACACTGCTCAACCTCGTGTGCCATCTCTCGGGGGTGGCCACCGCGACCCGGGCATGGGCCGACGAGCTCAGTGGCACCGGCTGCGCCGTGCGCGACACCCGCAAGACCATGCCCGGCATGCGCCTGCTGCAGAAGTACGCCGTCCGCTGCGGCGGCGGGGTCAACCACCGACTCGGCCTCGGGGATGCCGTCCTGGTCAAGGACAACCACGTGGTGGCCGCCGGTGGGGTGGTTCCGGCGCTGGCCGCCGTGCGCGAGCGGTTCCCGGACCTGCCCTGCGAGGTCGAGGTGGACTCCCTGGAGCAGCTCGACCAGATGCTCGACGCAGGCGTGGACCTGGTCCTGCTGGACAACTTCCCCGTCTGGCAGACGCAGATGGCCGTGCAGCGTCGGAACGCGATCTCACCCCGTACCCGGTTGGAGTCCAGTGGCGGCCTCGGTCTGGACGTCGCCGCCGACTACGCGCGCTGTGGTGTCGACTTCCTCGCCGTCGGCGGGCTCACCCACTCGGTCGCGGTCCTCGACCTCGGCCTGGATATGTGAGGTCCACCGC
>NZ_JAALED010000419.1:0-2703 GCF_014145155.1 Dietzia sp. B19
TCCCCCCGCAGCGGTCCGTCCGGCAGCCCCGCCTCCACCTCGGCGCGCGCGGCGTCGATGCGCGTGGAGACCATGGCGCCCAGCCCGGGGTCGAGCCGCTCAATGCGGGCAATGGCCTCCTCCAGCACCTCGGCGGGGTCGGTGGCGCCGGAGCGGATGTCGGCGGCCAGGGCCAGCGCGTCGCGGCTGTTCGGTGCGGTGTTCGTGGGACCAGTGGTCGGGGTCATGGCGGAGGCTTTCCGGGGAGAGGGGTTGTACGGGGCGACGACGACGGGGTCAGCCCCAGCGGGACTGGCCGCCGTCGAGGGGGATGGTGGCACCGCTGAGGTACGAGGCCTCGGCCGAGCACAGCCAGGCCACCGGGCGACCGATGTCGGGGAGGGGGTCGCCCACGCGGCCGGCGGGGATGCTCGACACGAACTCCTCCGCCTCCTCGGGGTTGTTCTCCATCCACCAGTCCAGCCCGGGGCTGTGGGCGTGTGGCGCCACGTTGAGGGCGCGGGTGCCCTCGGCCGCCCACTCGTAGGCGGCGGCGCGGGTCAGGGCGCGGATGGCCTCCTTGACCGCGGCGTAGACGCCGTAGTTCGCGGCGTCCCACCGGACGGCGGCGGCGGTCACGAGGTTGATGATCGTGCCCCCTCCGCGCTTGGCCATCTCGGGCCGCGCCAGCTTCATCAGGGTGAAGGTCACGCGGGGGCCGCCCTCGAAGGCCTTGCGGAACTCGTCGTCCGGGTAGTCGGACAGCGGCAGCGGCATGGCCATGTTGGCGTTGTTGACCAGGATGTCGACCCCGCCGAGCTTCTCCACGGCGGTCGCGATGATCGCCTCGGGGGCGCCGTCGGTGATGATGTCCACGGCCAGGCACTCGGCCGTGCCACCGTTCGAGCGGATGATCTCGGCGACCCGCTCGAGCTTGCGCATCCGACGCCCGACCAGCAACAGCGCGGCACCGGATTCGGCGAGGCCGAGCGCGATGCCCTCCCCGACCCCCTGCCCGCCACCGGTGACGATGGCGACCTTTCCGGCCAGACGGTTCTCCCGTGCGGTGCCGGCCTTCTCGGTGTGCTGCGCGATCGTGTCGGTCTGCGTGGACGTGTCAGTCTCTGCGGTCGTGTCGGTCTGCGCGGTGCTGTCGGTCATGGGGTCCTCCGGGGTCGGTACGGGAATCTGTGGGAGTGGGAACGGGGCGTCACGGCGATCACGCGGTGGCGAAGGTCGATCACGCGGTGGCGAAGGTGACGAGGCCGGCGATCACCACGAGGGAGATCACGGCGGAGCGGAACACGTGGGTGGGCAGGCGCATGGCGATGCCGATTCCGAGCTGGTTGGCCAGGACCCCGACGACGGTGCAGGCCACCACCATGGGCAGCAGGGCGGGCAGGTCGATCTCGGTGCCCGACCACAACAGTGCGAGGGAGACCAGGCTGGTGATGACGAAGTACCCGGCGAGGTCGGCGATGAAGCCCAGCGGCGGCAGCCTGGCCCGGCTGAGCAGCAGGACGACCGGCGGTCCGTTGAGCGAGGTGGTGGTGGAGAAGTACCCGCTGATCACCCCGGTGACCGCGGTCGCGATCGCCGAGGGCGGCCGGGGTGTTTTGGCCGCGGGCAGCGCCATGGCGACCCCGCACAGGACCGTGATCGCGCCTGCCGCCGGCTTGAGGTGCTCCTCCGGCAGGAACGCGATGGTCTGAACGCCCAACCAGGCGCCCGGCACACTCGCCAGTCCCAGCACCGCGACGCGCGGCCAGGTGATGTGAGCGCGCAACTGCACGGTGACGCCCACCCTGGTGACCAGGGCCACGACCAGGTTCACCACCACCGTCTCGGCCAGTCCGATGCCCGCCATCAGCATCAACGGGGTGGCCAACAGGACGTGCCGAACCCGGTGGCGCCGCCGATGACCGAGGCCGCCGCCACGCACAGCGCGGCGATGACGATCAGCTCCACGCGTCACCGTCACGGTCACAGTCGTCGTCACCGACTCGCCGGGCAGAGCTCGCACCGTCCGCCCGCGCCGTCACTGCCCGTCGGCGGGCGCGAGATGATTTTCGGTCAGCTGGAAGCTCGGGATGTCTTTGAGGCTGAGCATCGCCTCGAAGTTGCGCTTGTAGCCAGTGGTAGTGATGACCCACTTGCCGTCAACCCGGGCATAGGTGTCCTCGTAGAAGGCGCTGCCGATGATCATCGTGTCGAAGGCGGGCACGATCACCCGGTCCTGCAGGTACCAGCGTCCGGTGGCGGTGTCTCCGTCCACCTCGATCTCCGGGTGGTGTGCCTGATGCTCGGTGATCACGTCGTCGGTCATCTGCCCCCGCAGCCCGTTCACCACCTCGTCGCGGCCGGTGTAGGACAGGCGCTTGCCGTAGGAGGCCGAGACCTCGGGCGCGAGCGTCTCGGCGAGCTCGTCCCACAGTCGCAGGTCCACACAGCGCAGGTAGCGGTACTTCAGGGACTTGATCGCGTCGATGTCGTCGCGGCGGTCGGTGGTGGTCATCGTGAGGCCTTTCACGTGGGGGCGGGGCGCGCGAATCCACACCCGTCAACCCGACTGTAGTCAATTGTGTACAGTTTGGGAATGGAAAGTGAGAACCGATCCGACGACGACGAGGACGGCCTCCCCGGACCGACCCCGCCCGACTCCGCGCCCACCCGTGGGCACGGCGCCCCGCGACCCCGCCCGACCGGTCGCGACGAGGTCCGTTC
>NZ_JAALED010000420.1:0-1485 GCF_014145155.1 Dietzia sp. B19
GACCCGCCTGGTCGGCGGAGGAGGCCCCCCGCGTCCTCGTGTACGACCGGACCCCGGTGGCCGCGGTGGCGACCGCCGTCTCGAGCGGAGCGGCCGTCTCCCACCTCCGGGCTCCGGACCCGCGGGTCGACGGCGGCTCAGTCGAGGCGGTCATGGACGCCGACACCGTGATCGCCCTCGGGCCCGGATGGGGCACCGAGGAGGAGTTGGCCGACCGGGTCGAGATGGCCCGCTCCGTCCCCGAGCTCCCCGGCGGGGGGCAGCTGTTGTTCCCGGGCCGGCGCTTCGTGGCGGCCTACGGGTCTCCGATCACCCCGGCACTGGGCATTCTCGGTGAGCAGGGTCCGGAGGAGAGCGCCGAGCGGGTGCGACAGCTGGTCGAGGAGTACCAGCCGTACTCACCCGAGCCGGTGATCCCCGCGTTCGAGATCATCGCCACCGTCGCCTCCACATCCCCCGGAGCGGACGGCAACTACACCAACGAGTGGGCGCCGGAGGAGTTCGAGCCCCTCATCGACGCGATCACCGAGGCCGGCGGTTACGCGGTGATCGACCTGCAGCCCGGGATGGCGGACCTGCTCGACCAGGCGCGGCTGTTCGAGGAGCTGCTCAGGCGGCCCAACGTGGGGTTGGCCCTGGACCCCGAGTGGAAGCTCGAACCCGGCCAACGCCCGGGGGCGCAGATCGGCAGTGCGAGCGCCGAGGAGATCAACCGGGTCACGCACTGGCTCGCCGATCTCACCCGCGACTCCGGGGGGCCACAGAAGCTGCTCATCCTGCATCAGTTCAGCCTGGCGATGATCACCGACCGTGAGGACATCGACACCTCACGGCCCGAGGTCGCGATCTCCCTCCACGCCGACGGTCACGGGACCCCGGAGATGAAGCTGGAGACGTGGGAGGTCCTGCAGCAGGGATTGTCCCCGGACATCTGGATGGCCTGGAAGAACTTCTACGACGAGGACACGCCGACCTTCACCGCGGAGCAGACCATGGCGGTCGAACCCCGGCCGTGGTTCGTGTCCTACCAGTAGGTCGGCTCTCCGCCGGGGCGCGGGTTCGTCAACCGCGGATGATCCGCTCGGCGACGTGCTGGCCCGCCATCCCGTGGACACCGGGCCCGGGGGGCGTGGACCCGGAGGCGTGCCACACCCCCGGGACCCCGGTCGCGAAGGGATCCGCCCGTGGAACCGGACGGGCGATGAGTCCGCGCAGGTCGACGCGGCCCGCGGCGATGTCGCCGCCCTCGTAGTTCGCGTTGTGTCGGCCCATCCGCGACGCGGGCGTACAGCGGGTCGACACCACCACGTCGCGGACGCCGGGAGCGACCTCCTCCAGGGCGCGGAGGACCTGCTCGGTCTGGTCCAGCTCGGAGTAGGCGGGCACGTGTGCGTACGTCCACAGGGGTCGTCGTCCGTCGGCGGCGACCCTCCCCGGGTCCACCACCCACGGTTGGGAGACGAGGACCATCGGCCGGTCCGCGTG
>NZ_JAALED010000421.1:0-2257 GCF_014145155.1 Dietzia sp. B19
CGCGCCCCCGGCCCCTGCGCCCGTCGCGCCCGTCGCGCCCGCCGTGGCGATCGCGTCGGCGGTAGCTGTGGTCGGGGTGGCCTACGGTTCGATGGCGTCAGCCGCAGGCCTTCCCTCGTGGTTGGTCGTCCTCGCCGCCGTCCTCGTGCTCGGCGCATCCTCCGAGCTGGTGTTCGTCGGCGTGATCGCGTCGGGCGGCCTGCCCTGGATCGCGGTCTGCGCAGCGCTCCTGGTGAATCTCCGGAACGGTGTCTACGGCTTCTCCGCATCGGCGTTTCTGCCCGGGCGGCGCGTCCCCCGACTGTTCTCGGCACACCTGGTCAACGACGAGAGCGTCGCCTTCGCCCTGGCCCAGCCGCACCCGGCGCGACGCCTCCCCGCGTTCCGCGTGGTCGGGGTCGCCATCCTGATCGCGTGGCCCCTCGGCGCGGCGATCGGCGTCCTCCTCGGATACGTCCTGCCCAACCCCAGCCGTCTCGGACTGGATGCGGCGTTCCCCGCGGTCTTCGTCGCGATCCTCCTCGCCAGCGTCACCCGTCGCACCGCTGTCCCCGCCGCTGCAGGAGCGACCCTCGCCGCGGCCGCCACCCCGTTCGTGGCCGCCGGAGTGGCCCCCGTCCTGGGACTGATCGGCCTGCTCACGGCTGTGCGGAAGCGGGGACACCGTGTCTGACGTGACTCTTGTCCTCGCGGTGCTCGCCCTCGCCGCCGGCACCTACGCCGTGAGACTGGGTGGGGTCCATTTCGGAGGCTCGCGCCTCTCCCTGCGCCTCCAGCACTGGGGCGATCCCGCGGTGATCGTGCTGATCGCCGGTGTCGCCGCTACCGCGACCCTCTTCGACGGGCAGTCGTTCGCCGGGTGGGCTCGCGTCGCCGGCGTAACCACGGCTGCCGTCCTGGCGGCGATGCGGGTGCCGCTGGTCGTGGTGGTCGTCGCAGCCGCCGGGGTGGCCGCCTCCGCGAGAGCGCTGGGTATCGACTAGACCGGCACACCTCGTCGTCGTCCTCTCGCTCGCACCCGCGGCCGGCGAGCACTGTCGATCCGACCGCTCCGAACCGCCCCCGCCGATCCGCTCCCGTGGCGCCACCAGAGTCCTATGGTTCGAGTACCCCCTCACGCACTTCCCCTCCAGAGAGTCCTTGCCATGACAACGCAGACCATCAACGTCCCTCACCTGGGCGGATCGACCATCGGCTACAGGTTCGCCCGTGAGTACGACCCCGCCCTGCCCACGCTGGTGATGATCAACTCGTTCACCACCTCGGTCGAGCTGTACCGGCCGCAGTTCGCCGACGAGCAACTCGCGTCGCGGATGAACCTGCTGGCGATCGAGCCCTACGGCCACGGGGAGACCCGCGCCCGCTACCGGCACTTCACCTACTGGGATAGCGCGATCGCCGCCCTGCAGGTGCTCGACGCCCTGGGGATCTCCAAGGCGTTCGCCCTCGGTACCTCGCAGGGCGGGTGGATCGCCACCCGCATGGCGTTGCTCAACCCCGGCGCGGTCGAGGGCATCATCATCTGCGGCACCTCCATGGATTACGAGAGCCCGGCCAGTATGGAACGCGGCTGCTGGAACGGCTCCGAGTTCTGCAGCCCCGCCATCGAGGCGCTCGCCGAGCCCGTCGGCGAGGACTGGGTGGTGGACGACGACTTCGTGGTGGCGGTACTCGGTGCCGGCCTCGGCGAGAACGTCTCCGACGCCGAGCGTGACTTCTGGATCCAGACCTATCGCATTAACTATCGACGAGACGAGGGTCGGCGGCGCCTGCGCACCAGCTCCATCAACCTCCGCGACCGCGACGGCCTGGAGGCACGGTTGAGCGACGTGCACTGCCCTGTGCTCTGGCTGCAGGGCACCGCCGACCAGGTGTACTCGGTGGCCAACGCCGAAGACGGCATCGCCCGGTTCACCGGCTCCCTGTCCGCCACGCTGCAGATCGTCGAGGGCGGCCAGCACTTCCTCACCGCCTCCGACCCCGAGGTCGCGGACGCCGCCACCCTCGCCTTTGTGGAGCAGTGGTCCTGAGGCCGGTCCGACCGGCACGACAGGGCGGGACGCTGCCCGGCCGGCGCCCCCGCTCTCTGCTCGATCCAGCCGCGCGGGTAGATTCCGTCAGCGCATTCGTCGTCGTCCCTCAGGCCCGCACCCGCGGCAACAGCACCCGGAACGTCGCACCCCGGCCGGCGGCGGTCTCCACGCCGACCGACCCGCCGTGCGCCTCCACCAGCGACCGCACGATCGCCAGCCCGAGC
>NZ_JAALED010000422.1:0-1676 GCF_014145155.1 Dietzia sp. B19
TCCTGTGGATCGGCGCAGGCTCGCGAAGCGGTCGGTCGGGGTCGACGTCCCGTTCCGCCGGTCCGCGCACACCAGTCTCGTCCTCCACGCGCCCCAGCCTAACGGCCGGACGAACGCAGGCGGCGCAGGAGCCTCGACCACCTGCTCCCGGGCGGGGGCACCGGGGCGCCTGTGGGTTCCCGGGTCGGCTCCTCCCCGAGGAGGCGGAGGCGCTCCCGCAGATCACCGGGCATGTGGATCGGCCCGGATCCACGGAGAGCGCGACGTGCGTCCTGTTGTTCGGCCACCTCGCGTCGACACTGCGGGCACAGAGCGAGGTGGGCGTCCGCGCGGACCTGTCCCGCGGGCGGGAGGCAGCCGTCCACGTACGCTGCCGCCGCCTCGGTGGAGAGGTGGTCGGTGGAGAGGAAGTGCGGTTCGGATCGAGGGGGTGGCGTACTCCCGGCGACCTCACGGACCGAGTCCCGCGACAACCGGTACTCGGGAGTGGACCCGCGTCCTGACTGGTGTCGGTCCACCCTCGCGCCTCCTCGTCCGTCTGCCCTCGGGGCCGGGCTCTGACCGCCCGGGATGATCAACGCACGGGATACTCCGGTGGTTCCCGGGAGCTCCCGGGGGGATCAGTCGACGCTCTGGTGGACCCCGGTCACACCGGCCGCCTCGAGCTCGGCACGCAACGCGGAACGACCCCGGTGGATGCGGCTGCGGACCGTCCCCATCTTGACCCCGAGGATCCGGCCGACCTCCTCGTAGCTGAGGTCCTCGATGTCGCACAGCACCACCGCCGCGCGGAACTCCGGGGAGAGGTTGGCCAGGGCGGTCTGCAGGACCGGGTCGAAGGTCTCCTCCGACAGGACCTGCTCCGGACTGCGCTCACGACCCGGCACCCGCTCGGCGTCCTCCGGGAGCGCCTCGAAGCGGATGCGAGACCGACGCCGCGCCATGTCGAGGAAGAGGTTGGTGACGATCCGGTGCATCCATCCCTCGAAGGTGCCCGGCTTGTACTTGTCCAGGGACCTGAACACCCGGATGAACGCCTCCTGGGTGATGTCCTCCGCGTCGTGGGCGTTGCCGCAGAGCCGGAATGCGAGCCGGTAGACCCTGTCCCCGTGCTGGGCGACGAGCTGGGACCAGGAGGGCATGTCGGCGGCGTCACCACTCGCGTCGAAGCGGGCGGTACCGACCGCCTCGTCGTGGTCACCGCCGGGAGCGATCGCCGTCTCGTGCACCGTCTGCGAGTACATGCGCTGCCGCCGCCTTCCGGCGCGGGCTCCTCGCAAGTCGTCCGCGCGGTGTTCCGTCGCCCCCTCGTGGAACGACGTGTGCCCACTCTCTCTCATCGGGCTGTCCTCACGGTATACCCGTACTGAGATCCCCCTGAGAGTCTCATACCGATCCGATCACCGCGCGTTGGACACGTCGTCCGCGTGCGCGGCGATACGCTGCTCGGGTGTCCGATTCGACTGACGTCCCCGCCTCCGACCGTTCCCGGCTCGCCGACCTCGCGCGCCGCAGCTCCGATCTGGTCGACGACTCGCTCTACGCCCCCGCCCGTGCGGACGCGGCCGAACTGGGTGCCGCCTCTCCGGGCGCGCTGACCGCCGAGGTGATCCGGCTGGTCGCCCGACTGACCGGAGCCCGCACCGCGGTGTGCATCTCGCCCGCTCCCGGCGTGC
>NZ_JAALED010000043.1:0-12651 GCF_014145155.1 Dietzia sp. B19
AGCGACTCCGGGGCGAGGGCGGCGGGCACGCCCGCGCGGACCAGCTCGTCCCAGTACCGGGCGTGGAACCGGGCGGTGGAGTGGTCTCGTCCGCCGTCGGCCTCGGTCCCGGGGCCGAAGCGGGCGTCGAGCTCGCGCAGGGAGTCGTCGGTGACCAGTTGCTCGCCCATGTCGCGGACGAGGGTGGTCAGGTCGGTGATGGTGTCGTCGATGTGGAAATCCATGTCAGCTGTCCTTCCGGGCAGAGGACGGAGTGGGGGCGATCCGCGGCGCCGGTGGCAACCCGAGTCCGGCGGCGGCGATGATGTCGCGCTGGACCTCGTTGGTGCCTCCGCCGAAGGTGAGGATGAGGGCCGAACGATGCAGCTTCTCGATGCGCCCGTGGAGGACGGCGGTGGGGGAGTGGGAGCGTTGGAACCCGGCGGAGCCCAGCACCTCCATGAGGAGCCGGTACGCCTCGCACGCGGTCTCGGTGCCGTACACCTTGGTCGCCGACGCGGCGATGCGGGTGGGCGTGGTGGAGTCGGCGGAGACGATCTCCCAGTTGCGCAGCGCCAGGTACTCGGCCATCGCGTGGACGCGGGCCAGGTGGGTGCGCACCCACTCGTTGTCGATCACGTCTCCGCCTCCGGGCAGCCCGACGTCGGCCGCACGCGTGGTGCGCGCCCACTCCAGGACCTGCCGGAGCGAGGCCTGGAGTGGACCGGCGGCCGTGAGGGCGACCCGCTCGTGGTTGAGCTGGTTGGTCATGAGCGGCCACCCGCCGTGTTCGGGCCCGACCAGGTTGGAGGCGGGCACCACCACGTCCTGGTAGTAGGTGGCGCTGGTGTCCGGGCCCGCCATCGTGTGGACGGGAGTCCACGAGAACCCCTCGGCGTCGGTGGGCACCATGATCATCGAGATGCCCTTGTGTCGCTTGGCGTCCGGATCGGTGCGTGCGGCCAGCCAGATCCAGTCCGCGTAGGCCACGAGGGACGTCCACATCTTCTGCCCGTTGATGCGGTACACCTCCCGGCCCGCGTGCTCCCCGGTCCCGGCCTCGCGCACGGCCCGGGTCTTCAGGGAGGCGAGGTCGGTGCCCGATTCCGGCTCGGAGTAGCCGATGCCGAAGTGCAGCTCGCCGCGGCTGATCCGGGGCAGGAAGTAGCTCTTCTGCTCCTCGGACCCGAAGGCCATGATCGTCGGCGCGACCGAGTTGATGGTGAGGAAGGGCACCGGGACCCCGGCGATCGCGGCCTCGTCGGTGAAGATCAACTGCTCCACCATCGGGCGGTTACGACCGCCGAACTCCTCCGGCCATCCGATCGTCAGCCAGCCGTCGCGGCCCATCTCGGCGACGATCTCACGGTAGGCGTTGCCGTGGCCGTATTCGCCGGTCGTGGAGGTGAAGGCCTCTCGGCGCTCGGGGGTCATCAGGGCGGAGAAGTACTCGCGCAACTCCCCGCGCAGCCGTTGCTGGTCTGTGGTGTAGGTGATGTCCATATGCCCTAAGCTCATCTCGAGTGGAACACGTTCTAGTGTCGTGTCTCACATAGTATCGAATCATGCTCGCGGCCACAGTGGTCGCGGGCCCGGCCAAGGAGGACGGGTATGAGGATTGACGTGGATCCCGACCGCTGCGAGGGGCAGGCCGTGTGTGTCGGGCTCGCCCCGAAGGTCTTCGAGTTGAACGACGACGACGAGGTGGTGCGGGTGATCGTCGACGAGGTCCCCGAGGAACTGCAGAAGCGCGCGCTCAAGGCTGTCGAGAAGTGCCCGATGGCGGCGCTCAAGGTCGCGGAGTGACGCCCGGGCGGGGCCGGAAGGACCTCGGGGCGGATCTCTCACTCGACGGCCGGGTGGCGGTCGTCACCGGGTCCGGCTCCGGGCTGGGCGCCGCGGAAGCCGTGGAGTTGGCGCGCTCGGGTGCGGCCGCGGTCGTCATCAACGACATCCGGTCCGGCGAGGCCACGGACGCCGTGATCGCCGACATCGAGGCGGCGGGCGCCAAGGCCTCCCTGGTGGTCGGGGACGTCTCCGAACGGGAGACCGCCGACGCGATGGTGGCCGAGGCCGTGCGACTCGGCGGCCTGCACGTGGTGGTCAACAACGCCGGCATCACCCGGGACAAGATGCTGTTCAACATGGAGGACGACGACTTCGACGCGGTGATCAGGGTGCACCTGCGCGGGCATTTCCTGCTCACCCGCAACGCCGCGGCCCACTGGCGGGGCGAGAGCAAGAAGTCCGACTCCCCGGTGTACGGGCGGCTGATCAACACCTCGTCCGAGGCGGGACTCTTCGGCCCGCCCGGGCAGGCGAACTACGGCGCGGCCAAGGCCGCCATCACCGCGCTCACCCTGTCGGCCTCACGTGTGCTCTCCCGGATCGGCTGTACGGCCAACGCCATCGCTCCCCGGGGACGCACGGGGATGACCGAGGGCGTCTTCGAGGACTGGGACGAGTCGAAGGGGCCCGACCCGCTGTCGCCGGACCGGGTGGCGGACCTGGTGTCGTACCTCGCGTCGCCCGCCGCGGCCGGTGTCAGCGGTCAGCTGTTCGTGGTATACGGCGGCATGGTCGCGTTGGTGGAGGCCCCGGTGGTGGAGAAGCGGTTCGACGCCGAGGGCGGTGTGTGGGACCGCCGGGAGTTCGCCGACGCGGTCTCCGGCCACTGGTCAGGGCGGCCCGAGGGCAAGTCCTTCTCCGCCTCGGAGATCATGACGCTCTGACCTGAACCGATGCGGTCCCCGACGCGTTTGCTGAGAGACGTGTCGGGGACCGCTTTCGTTGTGTCGGGGCGTGTTAGATTCCCGACACATGCGCAGGGGCACCGTTCGGGGGTGACCGGTAGGCCTTGCTAATGAGAACGTGTTCTAGCTACTGTGTAATCGGGGTCACACCGAACCGGTCACTTGTTCAGATCGGTGTGGCCGGGAGCCGGCACACGACAGGAGGGGGGCGACATGGCGAGAGTTCTCGACGCGCCGCTCAAGGGAGTCGGCGAGTTCGTCGCCTTGAGTCTCGACACATTCGTCTCGTTCCCGTCGATCGTGCGCCAGGGCCGCGAGTTCGTCGAGCAGTCGTGGTTCATCGCCCGGGTCTCCATGCTGGCCACCGTCCTGGTGGCGATCCCGTTCACCGTCCTGGTGAGCTTCACCCTGAACATCCTGCTGCGGGAGATCGGCGCGGCCGACCTCTCCGGTGCGGGCGCGGCCCTCGGCGCGGTCACCCAGGTCGGTCCCATGGTCACCGTCCTCATCGTCGCCGGCGCCGGCGCCACGGCGATCTGTGCCGACCTGGGCGCCCGGACGATCCGCGAGGAGATCGACGCCATGGAGGTCCTCGGCATCGATCCCGTCAAGCGACTGGTCGTCCCCCGGGTGGCCGCCTCGACCTTCGTCGCACTGCTGCTCAACGGACTCGTGTGCACCATCGGCATCCTCGGCGGGTTCCTCTTCTCGGTACTCCTCCAGGGGGTCAACCCCGGGGCCTTCGTCAACGGCATCACGCTGCTCACCGGGTTCGGAGAGCTCGTGTTGGCCCAGATCAAGGCCGGGATGTTCGGGATGCTCGCCGGCCTGGTGGCCTGCTACAAGGGTCTCTACGTCCGTGGCGGGCCGAAGGACGTCGGTAACGCGGTCAACGAGACCGTCGTCTACGCCTTCATGGCGCTGTTCGTCGTCAACACCGTGCTCACGGCGGTCGGCGTGAAGGTCCTGGGGGCGTGAGGTGACCATCATCGAGACCGCCCGTTTCCCCCGACTGTCACGGGCCCGGAACCTCACCGTCGGTCGCTTCGACGACTTCGGCGCCATCGCACTGTTCTTCTGGCGCGCACTCGTGGCGACGCCGCGGGCACTCACCCAGTACCCCAAGGAGACGCTCCGGCTCATCGCCGAGATCGCCATGGGCGCGGGGGCCCTGGCGATGATCGGCGGCACCGTCGTGATCGTCGGCTTCCTCACCCTCGCCACCGGCGGTGTGATCGCCGTCCAGGGCTTCTCGTCGCTGACCGACGTGGGCGTCGAGGCGCTCACCGGCTTCTTCGCCGCGTTCATCAACGTCCGCATCGCCGCACCGGTGATCGCCGGGATCGGACTGGCCGCCACCATCGGCGCCGGCGCCACGGCCCAGCTCGGGGCGATGCGCGTGTCCGAGGAGATCGACGCTCTGGAGGTCATGGCGATCGACTCGATCACCTACCTGGTCTCCACCCGGATCGTCGCCGGGATGATCGCCGTGGTGCCGCTGTACTCGCTGGCCGTCATCGCCTCGTTCCTGGCGAGCCGGTTCGCGACGGTCCAGATCTACGGTCAGTCCGGTGGCGTGTACGACCACTACTTCTCGACGTTCCTCATCCCCACGGACATCCTGTGGTCCTTCGTGCAGGCCATCGCCATGGCCATCACGATCATGCTCATTCACACCTATTACGGCTACAACGCCGCAGGTGGACCGGCCGGTGTCGGCTCGGCCGTGGGCAACGCCGTCCGCACCTCGCTCATCGCCGTGGTGACCGTAACCCTTCTCGTCTCCCTCGCGATCTACGGCGGAGACGGCAACTTCAACCTGTCGGGATAGGAGGCGGTCCTGGCGAGAACCCTGAATCAGAGCGACACGGTGCCCCAGCGCGTCGCGGCGGTGATCCTGACGCTGTTCGTCGTGGTGGTGGTGGCGCTCTCCCTCCTCATGTTCGCGCGCGCCTTCGACAACCGCGTGCCGCTCACCGTCCGCAGCGACCGGGCGGGACTGGTCATGGAGGCCGACGCCAAGGTGCGCTCCCGTGGGGTCGAGATCGGCAACGTCCGGGAGATCCGACAGGAGTTCGACGGTGCGACGATAAACATCGAGGTCGATCCCGCGGCGTTGGAGGCGATCCCGGCCAACTCCCAGGTGAGGATCGGTTCCAACACGATCTTCGGGGCCAAGTCCGTCGACTTCGAACCGCCGGTCGGGGCGCCCGAGGGGCAGCTCGCCAGGGGGGCCGTCGTCGAGACCGCGAGCGTCACCGCCGAGGTCAACACGCTCTTCCAGGACCTCACCGACCTGTTGGTCGCCATCGAACCGGAGAAGCTCAACGCCACCCTCGGGGCCGTCTCCGGTGCGGTCGACGACCGTGGCGAGCAGTTGGGGCGGACCATCACCGATCTCAACACCTACCTGCAGGAGATCAACCCCCAGATCGACACCCTGCAGCGCGACCTGGCCAAGGGGTCCCGGGTGGCCAACCTCTACGCCGACGTCACCCCGGAGATCATGCGACTGCTCGACTCGGGTACGGACGTCGGCACCAATGTCGTCAACAACCAGGAGCGCTTCGAGCAGACGCTCGTCGCCGCGATCGGCACCGGTGAGACAGGCAAGCGACTGATGGCGGAGAACGGCAACGAGTTGGTCAAACTGCTCGCGGACCTGCGCGCGTCGACCAGCCTGCTGGCCGAGTACTCGCCGATCCTCACCTGCCTCATCGTGGGCCTGAACGCGAACGTCGAGGACGCCGAGGCGGCCTTCGGTGGGAAGGATCAGCCGGGGCTGGTGTTCAAGGCCGGGTTCCAGCAGGGTGCGCGGGCGTACGAGTACCCCAAGGACCTGCCCAAGGTCAACGCCAGCACGGGTCCGAACTGCTACGGTCTGCCGTTCCCCGACCCGAACGTGCACGCCCCGTTCGTCGTGACCGACACGGGCTCCAATCCCGTGGAAGGGATGCCCGACGTGTTCACGTCCCGCCCCGCCCCGCTGTTCGGGCCGCTGCGACCGATGGAGCCCGGCAGGCCCGCGCCCCCGACGCTGCTGCAGGTCATGCTGGGCATGGACGGGGCGACCCCGTGACCGCCGGTCGCAAGGCCGCCAAGCAGGCGCGCGCCACCTTCATCAAGCTGTCGGTCTTCACGGCCGTCATGCTGCTCGTCCTCACCGGACTCGTGGTGGTGTTCAGTGACTACCGCTCGGGCGACTTCGAGGACTACACCGCGCACTTCACCGACGTCTCGGGGCTGGAGTCCGGGGACCGGGTGCGCATCGCCGGCGTCGAGGTGGGGCGGGTCCGGTCGATCGGCCTGGCGGACGGCAACACCGCGGACGTCGAGTTCACCGTGGCCGGCAACCAGATCGTCCACCGGAGCACCGAGGCCGTGGTCCGGTACGAGAACCTCACCGGGGACCGCTACCTCGAACTCAAGCGTGGCACCGGCGATCAAGCGCCGCTCGAACCGGGTGGAACGCTGCCGATCTCCCAGACCTCGCCGGCGTTGGACCTGGACGCTCTCCTCGGCGGGTTCCGTCCGCTGTTCAAGGCGCTCGACCCGGGTCAGGTCAACCAGTTGTCCGAGTCCATCGTCAAGGTGTTCCAGGGTGAGGCGGGCACCGTCCAGGACCTGCTGGCCTCCACCTCATCCCTCACCACGGCGCTCGCCGATCGGGACCAGCTCATCGGGGACGTCATCACCAACCTCAACGGCGTCCTCACCACGGTCGGGGACAACTACGACAACGTGGACTCGATCATCGTCAACCTGCAGCAACTGATCTCCGGGTTGTCGGCGAACTCCCAGCCGATCGGTCAGTCCGTCTCCCGACTCAACGACGCGAGTGCCAACATGACCACCCTGCTGTCGGACGTCCGGCCCGCCCTCAAGGAGGACGTGGCGCAGATCGACCGCATCGCGACCCTCTTCAACGACGACGAGGCCTTTGTCGAGAACGCGATCCAGCGGCTCCCGGGCGACTTCGAGAAGATGGGCCGGTTGGGCGTCTACGGCAGCTTCTTCCAGTTCTACCTCTGCGGGGTGATCGTCCGGATGACCAACCCGGTCACGGGCCGGGACGTCTTCCTGCCGCAGTACGAGCAGACGACGGGAAGGTGTTCGTTCCCCGATGAGTGACACGAAGGACGGCGCACCGCTCAAGGCGCCCAAGGGGCAACTCCGGTTCCGCGACCGCGACCCCCGGACGATCGGCATCTGGGGGGCCCTGGGCGCCGTCGTGCTCATGGGAGTCTCGCTCAACTACGACCGGATCCCGTACGTCAACGGGTTGCGCAATGCGACCGCCTACGTCGCCGACGCCGCCGGGCTCAACACCGGGGACAGCGTCCAGGTGGCGGGGATGAAGGTCGGCTCGGTTCGCAAGATCGCGCTCGACGGCGACAGGGTCAGGGTGGACTTCGCCATCGACACCGGTGTCGCGCTGGGGTCCGACACGTCGGCCCAGATCAAGACCGACTCGATCCTCGGCCGTCGCGCTCTCGCCGTCTACTCGGACGGTCGTGGGGAGCTGGAGGACGCCACCGTCCCGCTCGAACGCACCTCGGTGCCGTACTCGCTGACGGCCGCCCTCGGTGACCTGACCGACACCGTCGAGGCCATGGACACCGACTCGGTGGACGAGGCGCTGACGGTGATCTCGGAGACGATGGAGCAGTCCTCGCCCGAGGTCCGGGGTGCGATAGACGGGATCACCCGGTTGTCCCAGTCCCTGAACAAGCGGGACGAGGGCGTCCGCGAGCTGCTCGACAGAGCCGCCGGGACCACCGACATCCTCGGCCGGCGCAGCGATCAGCTCAACCAGCTCATGGTGGACGGCAACACGTTGTTCACCGAGCTCGATCTGCGGCGCCGGGCGCTCAGCGAGTTGGTCGCCAACATCGACGAGCTCGCCCGCCAGCTCTCCGGTGTCGTCCAGGACAACGAGGCCCAGCTGGGACCGGCGCTGGACAAGCTGGAGAGGGTGTCGGACCTGCTCATCCGCAACCGGGAGTCGATGGACCTGGGGCTGCGACGGATCGTTCCCTTCTCGACCGCGCTCAGCGAGGCCGTCGCCTCCGGACCGTGGTTCAACGCGTACGTGAACAACCTGTCGATCGGTCAGTACCCGCAGACCATCCTGCGGGACGTCATGCCGCTCCTGGACCCCCGCATCCAGCCCGAACCCGGGCTGGTCCGCGAACCGACCATGCCGGGTGTTCCCGGCCTGACGATCATGGACGAGTTCCCCGGTTGGGGCGAGAATAGGTTGCCCCGATGAGTCGACTGCTGTCCTCCACCCTCGCCAAGGTCGTCGCGCTCGTGATCGTGGTGGCGCTCGTGGTCGCCGCGGTGTGGTTCTTCACCTCGCGCTCCAAGACCATCACCGCCTACTTCGAATCGACCCGCGGCGTCTACGTCGACGACACGGTCCGGGTCCTCGGGGTGCGCGTCGGAACCATCACGGACATCACCACGGAGGGCGGGTTGTCCAAGGTCACGATGAAGGTCGACGAGGACGTGCCCGTCCCGGCCGACGCCACCGCGCTGCTCGTGGCCCAGTCGCTCGTCGCTGAACGCTTCGTCCAGCTCACCCCCGCGTTCACGGGCGGGGAGGCGATGGAGGACGGTGGATCGATCCCGGTCGAGCGGACCGCGGTGCCGGTCGAGTGGGACGCCATGAAGGAACAGCTCATGAAGCTCTCCTCGGCCCTCGGGCCGACCGGCGACGAGGAGACCGGAGCGCTCGGGGAGTTCGTGGAGTCCGCCGACGCGATGCTCGACGGTAACGGTGCGGAGGTGAGGGACGCCCTCAACGAACTCTCGCAGACCATGGCGCTGCTCTCCGACGGCCGCGAGAACCTCTTCACCACCCTCAAGAACCTCCAGCTCTTCGTCACCGCGCTCTCGCGGAGTGAGGAGCAGATCGTCTCCTTCGGCGGCAGGCTCGCCAGCGTCACCCAGGTCCTCGGCGACCAGACCGACGACATCGACGCCGCGCTCAGGGAACTCGACCTGGCGGTGATCGACATCGACCGCTTCCTGGAGAACCACGGGACACGGGTGACGACAGCCGTGGACAAGCTGGGGCAGGCCACCGAGGTGGTCCGCGACCGCCGTGCCGACCTGGAGGGTGTGTTGCACGTGGGTCCCACGGCCATGGCCAACTTCTACAACATCTACCGCCCGTACCAGGGCGTCCTCACCGGCGTCCTGGCCATGAACCATATGGCCAACCCGACCAACTTCATCTGCGGCGCCATCGCGGGACTGGCCAACAACACGGCCGAATCCGACGCGCAACTGTGTGCGCAATACATGGGTCCGCTGTTCAACTCGCTCACCTCCAACTACCCGTACGGCGCGGTCACCCCGCCGATCACCCCGACTGCGGAGGAGGACCAGATCTGGAACGCCCAGAGGCCTGGCACCCAGACCGCGCCCGGTGTTCAGCCTGTGTCCGCCAGCCCCGATCCGCTGATCAACGTGGTCAACAAGGGCGACAACCTCACGGACACGCTCATCGCGACGGGAGGTGCGTGATGACCCGCGATCGTTCCCGGAACAGGCGCCTGCTGGCGGCCGGCGCGCTCGGCGGTGTCGTTCTGCTCACCGGTGCCGGGTGCACCTGGGAGGGACTCAATTCGCTGCCGCTACCGGGTGCCCAGGGCAACGCGGAGGGTGCCTACGAAGTGACGATCGAGATGCCCAACGTCACGACCATCACCCGCAACTCGCCGGTCCGCGTCAACGACGTCAACGTCGGCTCGATCACCGGAATGCGGGTGGAGGACTACACGGCGATCGTCACGGTCTCGCTCAACGAGGACGTCCGGCTCCCGGCCAACGCCCACGCGAAGATCGGTCAGACCAGCCTCCTCGGGTCGCAGCATCTCGAGATCTTCCCGCCCCCGGACGGTGAGCCCGAGGGCGCGCTCTCCGACGGGGACGTCATCCCGTTGGCCCGCGCCGGTGTGTATCCCACCACCGAGCAGACGCTGTCGGCGCTGTCGGTGGTCCTCACCAACGGCGGACTGGCCCAGTTCGAGACCATCTCCCGCGAGCTCAACACCGCGTTGGACGGGCGCCAGCTCGAGGCCAAGGAGGTCATCTCACAGCTGGAGACCACCGTGAGCGGTCTCGATGAGCAGCGGGCCGACATCATCGCGGCCATGGACGGCCTGGACCGGCTCTCACGACAGATCAACGAGCAGAACGACACCCTGGCCAAGGCGCTGGGTCAGATGCCGGAGGCGTTGTCACTCATCAACGGCCAGAAGCAGGAGCTCACCACCGCCCTGGTCTCCCTGGGTGACTTCGGCAACAAGGCCAACCAGCTCATCGACGCCGGCGGTGGCAGAAATCTCGTGGCGAACCTGCAGGACATCACGCCGGTCCTCGAGGGGCTGGCGAACAGCGGACGCAACCTCACCCGGGTCCTGCAGATCCTCATCACGTTCCCGTTCCCTCAGTCCGGTCTCGACAACTTCCTCCGGGGTGACTACGCCAACCTGTACATCGACGCCGACGTGACCAATGAGCGTCTGGGGGAGACGCTGCTGCTGGGAACCGAGTTCGGCAACCGGATGGCCGGTCTCGAGGGGTACGTCGGTCTGGCGCCGAACCCGATGGCGAGCGCGGACCCGTATTCGCTCGATGTCCCGCAACCGCCGACGCCCGACCAGATGGACCAACTGGCCGAGGGCCTCGCCGCGCCGGACCTCGCCGGTGACCCCGCGCCCCCGGCCGAGGAGGCCCCCCGATGACCAGGTTCGTCAAGCTCCAGCTGGCGGTCTTCGCCGTCGTCACGGTCCTCGCGCTGGCCGTCATGTCGGTCGTGTACCTCAAACTGCCCACCTCGCTCGGGTGGAACCGGACGGACGTCGCTCTCGAGATGCCCGATACCGGTGGTCTCTACCAGAACGCCAACGTCACCTACCTCGGGACGGTCATCGGCCGCGTCGACTCCGTCACACTCAAACCCGGACACGTCGTCGCGGAGATGCACTTCGAGTCGAACGCGGACGTGCCCGAGAACGTGCGTGCGCAGATCCGCAGCGTCTCGGCGATCGGGGAGCAGTACGTGGAGTTCGTGCCCGAGGGGGAGCCGGCCGGACGGTTGACCGACGGCACGGTGTTCGGGACCGACAGGGTCGACATGCCCCAGGGCATCGGACCGGTCCTGGACCAGGCGACGGTATTGATGGCGTCGATCGATGACGTGAAGATGCGCCGCGTGATCTCCGAGGCGTTCGACGCGTTCAACGGGTCGGAGCGCGACCTGCGGCAGTTCCTCGACTCCGCTCAGTTGCTGCTCGACGAGGCACAGAGCAACTCCGGGGTCACCCGCCAGCTCATCGAGGACGCCGAGCCGGTCCTGGATTCGCAGTTGCGCTCGTCAGACTCGATCCGCGCCTGGACACGCAACCTCGCCGACGTCACCGACCAGCTCCGGACCAACGAGCCGCAACTCACCTCGCTCGTCCAGCGCGCGCCGGACTCCCTCGGCCGGGCGACCAGGGTCCTCAACGATCTGCAGCCGACCATGCCGGTGCTCGTCGCCAACCTGGTGAGCGTCGGCGAGGTCGGGGTGATCTACAACCGGTCGATCGAGCAGTTGCTCGTGATCTACCCGGCCCTGGTGTCCTCGCTCATCACCGCCATCAACGGGGCCAAGGACGACGGCGAGATCAAGGTGGACTTCAACCTCCAGATCAACGAGACCCCTCCGTGCACGACCGGCTTCCTGCCGGCGGACCAGCGGCGGTCGCCCGCCGACCTGTCCGTCCCGCCCCTCATCAACGGCATCTACTGCAAGGTCCCCCAGGACTCCCAGACGACCGTTCGTGGCGCTCGCAACCTGCCGTGCATGGAGTTCCCGGGTCGCCGCGCGGCCTCACCAGCGGAGTGCAGGTCCAACGACTACACGCCCGAGGGGTACAACCCCCCCGACACCAGTGAGGTCGGCCCTCCCGGGAACAACCCCAACGCGTACGACGTGGTGCCGTCGTCCACGACCGGAGAGCGGGAGATCCGCACCTCGGCGGCGATGTACGACCCGGCGACGGGCGAGTATCTCGGGAACGACGGCAAGACGTATCGTCAGTTGAACCTCGGCACGGCGGCCCGCCTGCCGGCTGACGCCAGCCTCACCGACGTTATGACGAACGGAGTGACCTAGCCAGTGTCATCGCAGCCCTCGAACGATCGGGAACAACCCGACCGCGCGGGGCGGGGCGGCCTCACGCCGCTGGCCGTCATCGCCGCCCTGTCCCTCCTCGCCGCACTGGTCACGGGAGGACTCTGGCTGTCGGAGCAGGGGAAGGCGGCGTCGGTCCGCGCCGACCGGGCCTCCGCCACCGAGCTCGACCTGGCCTACCGCGACTTCGCCACGGAGGTCCTGACCCATCTGATGACGATCCGCCAGGAGACGCTCTCCGAGGACGTCGATCGGATAGTGGGCATGATCGAGGGTGACTTCTCGGAGCAGTTCGCTCCGCGTCGTGACTCCTACGAGGAGGTCGTCCAGACCACGGAGGTGGTGGCGGACGGAGTGGTCTCCGCGGCCGCGGTCGAGAGGTCCTACCCCGACTACGCGGATGTGATCATGGCGATCGATCAGACGATCGGCAACCCCGCGTCGCAGGAGGACCAGGATCGCCAGTACCGGGTGCGCGTCACGGTCAACCGGCACGACGACGGCGAGATGAAGGTCTCGGGGGTGAACTTCATCCCATGAGCACGGACGACACCACGCCTGACGACGCCACTCCTGACGACACCACGCCCGACGACACCACGCCTGACGACACCACGCCCGACAGCCTCACCCCCGACGGGAGCAGGCCGGACGTCCGCGCCGCCCGTCGCGCACAACGCGAGGCCGAACGGGCCGCGCGGGCGCAACGCAAGGCCGACGCGGCGCGTG
>NZ_JAALED010000423.1:0-1363 GCF_014145155.1 Dietzia sp. B19
GGGATGCGCCCGCGGTGCGGCGGTCCGGCCGGTCCGGCGGTCAGAGGTGGCGCGTGGTGTCGATCCCGAGGTTCATCCCCGCCAGTCCGCGCGGCCGGACGGCCAGTCCGTCCGCGATCTCCCTGTACGCCCTGCCGGACGGTGAATCCGGCTCCGCCAGGACGATCGGGGTGCCCTCGTCGCCGTGCTCCCGGACGGCCTGCTCGAGCGGCACCTGGCCGAGCAGGCGCACCGGTGCCCCCACGGAGCGTGAGAGGTTCGCCGCGACCTCGGCCCCACCGCCGGTGCCGAAGACGTCCATGCGGGTGCCGTCGGGGAGTTCGAGCCACGACATGTTCTCGATGACGCCCGCGATCCGCTGACGGGTCTGGAGAGCGATCGACCCCGCCCGCTCGGCCACCTCGGCGGCGGCCTGCTGCGGTGTGGTCACCACGAGGATCTCCGCCGACGGGATGAGTTGGGCGATCGAGATGGCGACGTCACCCGTTCCCGGCGGTAGGTCCATCAGCAGCACGTCGAGGTCGCCCCAGTACACGTCGGCCAGGAACTGCTGGAGGGCGCGGTGCAGCATGGGGCCACGCCACACCACCGGGGTGTTCCCCTTGGTGAACTGGGCGATCGAGATGACCTTGACGTCGTGCGCGACCGGCGGCAGGATCATCTGCTCGACCTGGGTGGGCCGGGCATCGGTGCCCAGCATGCGGGGGATCGAGTGGCCGTAGATGTCCGCGTCGAGGACGCCCACGGACAGTCCACGGGACGCGAGCGCGGTCGCGAGGTTGACCGTGGCGGTGGACTTGCCCACGCCCCCCTTGCCCGAGGCGACCGCGTACACGCGGGTGAGGTTCCCCGGTTGGGCGAACGGGATGACGGGTTCGGCCGCGTCCCCCCGGAGGTGCTTGCGCAGTTCCGTGCGCTGCTCGTCGTTCATCACGTCGAGCTCGACCACGACCTCGCCCACACCGGCGACGTCCGAGACCGCGGTGCGGACCCGGTCGGTGATCGTGTCCCGCATCGGGCACGTGGCCACCGTCAGGTAGATGCCTATCCCGACCCGGCCGGATCCCTCGTCGATGTCGACGCCCTTGACCATGCCGAGCTCCGTGAGCGGCTTTCTGATCTCCGGGTCGTCGACCTTGGCCAGGGCGGCGCGGATCGCTTCTTCGCTGGGTGCACTCATGATGCCCCGAGTCTAGGCGTCGGGGTCCGGGCGGGCGATTCAGGCAGGCGGCGGCACGCAGAACGGTGCGATGCAGGGGAGCTCGAACACCGGGAGCCCGGGTGGGGCCGGCGCGACCTGGGCCGGCGGCGCAGGGGGACGAGGCGCCGGCGCGTTCTCCGGGGACGGCGACGGGGACGGAGA
>NZ_JAALED010000424.1:0-1085 GCF_014145155.1 Dietzia sp. B19
TCCGCCGACGACGTGATCGCACTGGCGCGCGAGGTGCGCGACGGCGTCTTCGAGGCGTTCGGCGTGGAGTTGCACCCCGAGCCGGTGTGGGTGGGCTGCAGCATCTGACGCTGCCGGGCGACCTCGCGCCGGGCACGAACCCGCTGCTCCCGCCGCCGCTGAGCACCCCGGCCCCCACCGCTCCCGCTGACCCTGGCACGCTGGGGGACGGCCTTCTAGTCTTGACCCGGCCTGTTCCGCCCCACCCCGCGCGCCCGCTCCGGCGCCACCGTCCCATCTGGAGATTCGCCCGTGGACCTCTTCGCGTATCCGGTGTCGCTCGTCATGAAGTTCTGGCACTGGGTGCTGAGCTTCGTCGTGGACCCCGGTTCCGGAGTGGCCTGGGTGGGGTCCGTGCTGTTGCTGGTGGTGACAGTGCGGTTGCTGCTCATGCGGTCGATGTACCGGCAGCAGTACTCCATGCGCAAGATGGCGCAGATCGCTCCCAAGATGAAGGAGCTGCAGAACAAGTACAAGGACCGCAAGACCCCCGAGGACCGCCAGGAGCAGGCCAAGGAGATGCAGGCCCTGTACGCGGATGCCGGGGTCAATCCCGCCGCCGGGTGTCTGCCGCTGCTCGTGCAGATCCCGGTGTTCCTGGGTCTGTACTACGTGCTTCTCAACTTCTCGCCGCGTGGGGTGTCGATCGAAGAGGCCTCGACCATGACCAACGGGGCATTCGGCCCCGATCAGGTCGCCTCCTTCCTCAACGCCGAGATCTTCGGGGTCCCGCTGGCCTCGTACATCCGGATGCCGCAGGACGTCATGGACTCCCTGCACCCCGGGCTCGTGCGCGAGGACATCCTCATGCTGGCCGTGCCGTTGTTCGTGCTGGCCGGCATCGCCACCTTCATCAACATGTGGAACTCGTTCCGCCGACAGAAGGCGGCCAAGGCGGCCGAGCAGGACGCGATCGCGCAGGTCGACGCCGAGGAGAAGGCGGGCGGCCCGGTCGTCGACGGGGAGGTGCTCGAGGTCGACGGCGAGAAGCCCGCAGCCCCCGCGCCCGCCACCACCGGCGCCGCTGCGGGAGCCGGTGCGGCGGA
>NZ_JAALED010000425.1:0-2210 GCF_014145155.1 Dietzia sp. B19
CGTCGCCCTCCTCGCCGCCGGGATCGTCGGCCGCCGCCTGCTCCGTTCCCTCGCCGAGGTGGGCGCCGCCACCACCGCGATCGCCGCCGGCGACTACTCCCGACGGATCAGCCGTCCTCCCGAGCGCGAGGTCGCGGCCCTCGCCGACGACGTGACGACCCTCGCCCGCACGATCGCCGAGACGGAGGCGCGCCGGATGCGCCTCATCTCCGAGGTCGCCCACGAGATGCGCACGCCACTGACCGTGGTGGACGGGTACGTGGAGGGAATCGCCGACGGCGTGTTCGGTCTCGAGGAACTACGACACGTCCGGGCCGAGAGCGCCCGGCTCCGGCGGCTGTCCGAGGACCTGTCGACACTCTCCCGGGGCTCCGAGGGGCGGCTCGACCTCGCGCCCACGGAGACGGACCTGGGAGAGCTCGTACGCAGCACCGTCGAGCGGCTCCGACCCCGGTTCACCGGGACGGATGTCGACCTGCTGGTGGACGTACCGGACGGGGCGGTGACCGTCCTCGTCGACCCCGACCGAGTGGCTCAGGTGGTGGAGAACCTCGCCGTCAACGCGCTGGCCGCCACCGAGCACGGCCACGTCACGGTCTCAGTCCAGGGCACCCCGGGCGGCGCGGAGATCACGGTGGTCGACACCGGTCTGGGCCTGGACGCCGAGACGGCCGAGCGGATCTTCGAACGGTTCCACCGCGGCCCCGGTGGTCACGCCGGTGGATCCGGCCTCGGACTCACCATCGGACGCCAACTTGCCCGGGCCCACGGCGGTGACCTCACGGTCACCTCCCGGGGCCCGGGCCAGGGATCCACCTTCGTGCTCAGCCTCGCTCGAACGCCCGAAGGTGCTTCTCGGAACCGGCCCTGAGGTGGTCGTAGACCGCGCGTAGATCAGGGTGGTCGGTGGCCTCCGTCGCGGCCACGAGTTCCGTGACATCCCGTCGCTCCAACTCGGCGGCCACGGCCAGCGCCTCGGCCTTCGAGGTCAGGCCCCGTTCCAGCCAGCCATCGTAGAGCTCCTGCAGTTCCGGGTAGGCGTAGACGCCCGGGCTGGAGCCGACCGACGGGTCGGGGAGATCGTGGTTCGCGAGCAGGCTCGCGGTGGCCTCGCCGTGCCGGGTCTCCGCAGCCGAGATCGTGTCGAACCGGCGGTCCGGCCACGCCTCGCCCAGCGCCACGTACAGGTCGTGGGCGAGTCTCTCCTCCTCGCGCATCATCGACAGGGTGCCGGCCTCCTCGTCGGACAGCGTGCCGGTGGGCGCGGGGACCTCGACCCCGTGGCCCTCCCGGCCCTTGCCGCGCTCTCCGGGACCATTCCCGCCCTGCCCCTGCCCGCCCTGGGCGTCATGGCCCTGCCCGTGCTGCCCCTGAGCGTGCTGGTCCCCACCGTGCTGGCCCCGGTCGTGTCCCTGGCGGGCGTGTCCGGGTGTGCCGTGTCCCTGCGGCTCTCCTCCCCGTGCCTGGGCGGCGACCGTCGCGATCCGGGCGCCCTCGGCCGGATCGTCAGTCCCGGCCAGCGCGTATCCCCCGGCCCCGACGAGCGCCAACGCCCCAGCCGCGGTGACCGCCGTCACCCTCCGACGAATGCTCCTGCTCGAGTCCGTCCTCATCGTTCCCACCTCGTCCCGGCCCCACTGTGGGGGCCTCGTGTACGGCAATCTCTGACACCTCGATTCCACCGCCCACGTGTGAGACGACCGAGGGCTCTTCGTGTGGATCAGGTGAAGATCGCCACCGGACTTGCCCTGCGGCCGGCGACGTGCCATTGTCGTTCCATCGCGCGCCCACCAGCGCGCCTCTGGTCGAACAGACGGGCGGCACCTCCGCCGACAGCGTTCGATTCCGCAGGAGCGATCAGTTCCGGACACCCCATCTCCTCACGGCGCCCACACCACCAGGTCCGCGCCACTTCCCCGGGTGAGCCGTCGTCGCCTCCGCACCGCATCGCCGGAAGGACCCGTCGGCACCGCCCGTGGCGGCCCGTCGTCGATCCTTCTCCCGACGACCAGGAGGAACCCCGTGTCCCAGTACCGCAACCCGACCCTCAACACCGCGCCGACCGTGTTCTCCTACACGCCGACCGGCCGGGCGATCCCGACGTCCTCCCCCCTGCGCACGCCCAACCGTCGCCCGGCGGCGCCGTCGTGCACACCCACCGGCCGCGTGGTCCTCTCGACGCCGACCACGCGCGGCTCCGCCTGAGGCGA
>NZ_JAALED010000426.1:0-4993 GCF_014145155.1 Dietzia sp. B19
GATCGGCCCGTGCCTTGGCGTCGGCGAGCATCGCGTCGGCGTCCGCCCGGGCCTCGCGCAGCGTGCGATCCGCCTCGGCATCCGCGGCGGACACGGTGTCCCGGGCGGTCGCGTCGGCTTCCGCGAGCACGCTGTCACGCTGATCCAGCACGTCCTGGGCGTCGTCGAGCTCACCGGGGAAGGAGTCACGGATGTCATCGAGCAACAGCAGCGACTCGTGCCGGGGCACCACGCAGTTCGCGGTCATGGGCAGACTGCGGGCATCCTCGATCATCGCGTTCAGCTCGTCGAGGGCCTGGAACACTCGGTACACGCTCGTCCCTTCACCGGATCGTCACTCTTGCCACACCAGTGTGCCCGCAAGCCGGGTCCCGGTGCGGGTGCGGCGGCGGTGTGTCCGGTGGTCCGGGGCGCAGGGGCTCGCCGCCCGGCCCCACCGCTCAGCCCAGCCGGTCCTTCAGGGCCCGTGCGACGGGATCCGGCAGGAGATGCGAGACGTCCCCGCCCAGACGGGTGACCTCGCGGCACAGCGACGAGGACACGAAGGCCAGGTCCGCCCGGGTCGGCAGGAACACGGTGTCCACCCCCGCGATCGACCTGTTCATGTGGGCCATCGGCAGTTCGTAGTCGTAGTCGGTCGAGTCGCGCAGGCCCTTGATCACGGCCGTGGCGCCCTTCTCGCGGCAGTAGTCGACGAGCAACCCGTAGAAGCTGTCGACGCGGACCCCGGGGAGGTCGGTGCAGACCTCCTCGATGAGCGCCTTCCGCTCGTCGATGGTGAACGTCCCCTGCTTGTTGGGGTTGGCCACGACGCACACGATCACGTCGTCGAACAGCTGGGCCGACCTCCGGATGATGTCGAGGTGCCCGAGGGTCACCGGGTCGAACGAGCCTGGGCACACGACGGTGGTCATCGGGCGACCGTATCAACCGGCCGGGCGATCTCGACGGCGGTCTCCCCGTAGGTCCGTTCGAACTCCACCTCGTATCCGTCGGGCCATCGCACGGCCGGGTCCCGTCGGGACCTCTCCCACACCACGAGGGCGTCCCCGGCCAGCCAGCCTCCCGCCGACAACGCCTCGAGGACGGGGGCGTCGAGCTCCCCGGACTTCTCGTACGGCGGGTCTGCGAGGACGAGGTCGAACCCGCCGGCCACCGGACACGGCCCGGCGACGGCGGCGGGCAGCGCCGCCCGCCTCACGGTCGGGCGGACCGCCGGGAACGACGACGACAGACCCGCGGTGTTCGCGCGGATGCTCGCGACCGCCCGGGGGTTGTCCTCCACGAACCACACCACGTCGGCGCCCCGGGAGACCGCCTCCAAGCCGAGGGCGCCCGATCCCGCGAACAGGTCCAGCACGGCGGTTCCGTCCAGATCCATCCGGCTGGTGATCGCGCTGAACAGGGCCTCGCGGACGCGGTCGGTGGTGGGCCGGGTCCCCGAGGGCGGCACGGTGATCGACCGCCCGCGCAGGCGGCCCGAGATGATGCGGGTCATGACTCCCCCGATGGTCGAGATGGTGGTGGTCAGTACTTGAACAGGTAGTCCGACTCGTCCGAACCGGACAGTCGGCGGACCCGCTCGGCCAACGCCGGGTGGGTGTCGAGCCCGGGGTCGGAGTCGAGGATCTCCTCGGCGTGGCGGCGTGCGATCTCGATGACCTCGCCGTCCTCGACGACGGACAACAACCGCAGCGAGGCAAGTGCACCCGACTGAGCGTCTCCGAGGACGTCACCCTCGCGGCGTTGGACCAGGTCGAGCTGCGCCAACAGGAACCCGTCGGTGGTGGCCGCGACGGCGTTCAACCGTTCCATCGCCTTGCCCCCCTCGCGGGAGTTGGTCACGAGCAGGCAGAGCCCGGGCAGGCCACCCCGACCCACCCGTCCACGGAGTTGGTGGAGCTGGCTCACCCCGAACCGGTCGGCGTCCATCACCACCATCACGGTGGCCTCCGGTACGTCCACCCCGACCTCGATCACGGTCGTCGACACCAGGACGTCGAGATCACCGGACGCGAACGCGTTCATGGTCGCGTCCTTCTCCTCGGGAGGAAGCCGACCGTGCATGAGGCCGATGCGGAGTCCCGCGAGAGGCCCGGTGGACAGGTACTGGTGGAGCTCCACGGCGGCGACCAGCGGGGGCCTGTCGCCGCCCCTGTCGTCGTCCCCTCCCTTCGGGGCCCCGTCCGGGGCGTCGGTGGTCTCGGCGTCGATCCGCGCACACACGACATACGCGCGATGACCAGCCCCGACCTCCTCCCGCACCCGCTCCCAGGTGCGCTCCACCCATCTCGGCCTGTCCCTGGCCGGCACGACGGAGGTCGAGATGGGTCTGCGTCCACCGGGCAGTTCACCCAGCTCGGAGACCTCCAGGTCGCCGAACACCGTCATCGCGATGGTGCGGGGGATCGGCGTCGCGGTCATCACCAACAGGTGCGGGACCATCCCGTCCCGCCCCTTGGCGCGGAGCCGGTCACGCTGACGGACCCCGAAGCGGTGCTGTTCGTCGACCACGACCAACCCCAGGTCGAAGAAGTCGACGGAGTCCTGGATGAGCGCGTGCGTGCCCACGACGATCCCGGCCTCACCGGTGACGATGTCGAGCAGGGCCGCCCGCCGCTCCGCGGTGGACATGGACCCGGTCAGCAGCACCACCCGGGTGGCCTGGTCCGCGGCACCGAGTCGGCCCCGCTCCCCCAGATCACCGAGCATGGCCGTCAGCGAGCGGTGGTGTTGGGTGGCCAGGACCTCGGTGGGCGCCAGCATCACGCACTGGCGCCCGGCATCGACCACCTGGAGCATCGCGAGCAGTCCGACGACCGTCTTCCCGGAGCCGACCTCACCCTGGAGCAGGCGGTTCATCGGTTCGTCGAGCGTCAGGTCCGCCGAGATCTCCTCGAGGACGGTCTGCTGCCCGGCGGTGAGCTCGAACGGCATCCGCGCCTCCATCGCGGCACGGACACCGTCGCCGCGAACCGGGCTGGCCGGCGCCGGGTCACGGGCGACGAAGCGGCGCCGGGCCCCGAGGAGCAACTGCAGCGCGATCGCCTCGTCGAACCGGAGCCGGTAGCCGGCCCTGTCCGCGTCCTCGACCGTCGACGGCAGGTGGGCCTTGCGCAGCGCCTCGTCGAGGCCCATCAACCCCGCCGCAGCCAGGACCGCGTCGTCGAGGGGGTCAACCACGGGGACCAGGGCGCGGATCGCGGTGACGACCGCGCCGAGCAGGTCCCACGAGGTCACACTCTCCTTGGCCGAGTAGATGGGCAGGAGCGGGCGGTCGAACAGACTCGGGCCACCCTCGGCGTCGATCTCCGCCGAGAGGCGCGCGAGCGCGGCGAGGTCTCCCGAGCCCTTGAGCTGGCCGCCGGGACCGGCGACCGATCGGAGGACCAGGAACTCGGGGTGCTTGAGATCCAGGGACTGACGGAACCGCGACACGGTCCCGTCGAACATCGCCACCGTGCCCACCGGGAGCATGAACTTGATCCTGCGGCCGGCGAAGTAGACCACCTTGAACGTGGTGTCCTCGTCCTTCACGGTGAGCGTGAGCATCTCCCGCGGCTGGCCCTGCTTGGTGGTGTAGGTGCGGGTCGCTGCGGTGGCGACGGTCCCGATGATCGTCACCCGCTCGCCGTCGACGAGCTCCCGCCGGTCGTAGCGCTGCCCGTGCTGGCGGTAGCGGCGGGGCAGGGTGTGGAGCAGGTCGCCGACCGTCCGGTGACCGAAGGCCGTGGTGATCCTCTCGGCCAGTCCGGCGTCGAGGACCTCCGACAGCGGAGTGTCCGTGGTGGCGAACGCGGTCATTCGACCCCGACGTGCGCGAGCACCCGGCCCGGTCCGGCCGCGTACCCGGCGACCTCCACGTCGGGGTGACCGTCGCGGATCCGGGTCAGCGCCTCCTGCGTCGCGGCGTCGTCGTAGTCGGCGCCGAGCAGCAGGGTCACGAGTTCGCCGCCCGAGGAGAGCAACCGGTCCGCGAGCGCGCACACCGCGTCCACCGGGTCCGTCTCGATGAGGGCGACATCGTGGCCGACCATGCCGAGGAGGTCCCCGGCGGCGCAGCGACCCACCAGGGTGAGCGCGTCGTGTTCGGCCCGCACCAGGTGCGCGTGCCGGGTGGCCGCGGCCGCGTCCGCCATCCCGAAGCCGTCCAGGGACAACGTGGTCGAGGGGTCGTGGACGGCCAGCGCGGACAACCCCTGGACGACCGACCCCGTCGGGAGGATGAGGGCGTTGCCGTCGACGTCGCGCAGGGCGGCGTCGAGTGCTCCGATCTGCGCCCTGGACAGCTCACCGTTGGGCAGCACCAGCAACTCGTCCGCGGACAGTGCCAGCACCGCGTCGATCACCCCGCCCTCGTCCGGATCGACCGTTCGCGCCCCCGCGCCCGAGAACAGCTCGGCGAGCGGCCCGTCGGGGACGATCGCCACCACCGTCCGCTCGGGTTCGCGCCCGGTCCGGTCCGCCCCCTCCCCGGACCCATCCCGTCGACGGTGCCCTGTCGACGGGCTCCCGCCCACCGGGTCCAACATGTCCGTCACACGGATCTCGGTGACCCGGCCGAGCGAGAGCGCGACCTCGACCGCCGTTCCGATGTCGTCGGTGTGGACGTGGACCGCCCAGCGGGCGTTGTCCCCCGTTCCACCGTCGCCCACGACCACCACGCTGTCGCCCAGGGTCCGGAGAGCGGACCTGAGCTCGTCGGCGCGCGCGTCGTCCGAATGGGTCAGGGAGTACATGACCTCGTACCGGGTGTCGGCGGAGGACTCCGGGGCACCACCGTCCGTCCCGTCACACTGCGCGGACGGCTCGGTGAACGGGTCCTCGGGGACGAAGTAGTCCGGTCGCTCCGGCGCCTGTCCCCCGAGCACCTCGACCATGGTGTCCAGCAGCACCAGCAGGCCTCTGCCGCCCGCGTCCACGACCCCCGCCCGGGCCAGCGCGGGCAGCTGGGACGTGGTGCGGTCGAGGGCCTCCGCCCCCGCGTCCGCGG
>NZ_JAALED010000427.1:0-2554 GCF_014145155.1 Dietzia sp. B19
CGCATGGCGCTCGCCCTGGCGGGTGCTGGGCGTCGACCCCGACGTGCGGCGGTTGGCGGACCTCGTGGTCGGCTCGTGAGCCGTCGGCGCCACGGATTCCCCGGCCACCGAGCCGAGCCGTGGGCCCGGCCCGTCGGTGCGGCCGGGTAAGGTCTCCATGGACACATGCCGACACTCACGCCGACACAAGTGGTGACAATGACCCCGAAGATCCTCGTCGTCGACGACGACGCCGCACTGGCAGAGATGCTCACCATCGTCCTGCGGGGCGAGGGGTTCGAGACCGAGGTCGTGGGCGACGGCGTCCAGGCCATCGAGACCTTCCGGGCGGTCCAGCCCGATCTGGTCCTGCTCGACCTCATGCTCCCGGGCCGGAGCGGGATCGACGTGTGTCGGGACATCCGCGGCGAGTCCAGGGTGCCGATCGTCATGCTCACGGCCAAGACGGACACCGTGGACGTGGTCCTGGGGTTGGAGTCCGGAGCCGACGACTACATCATGAAGCCGTTCAAGCCCAAGGAGCTCGTGGCCCGCATCCGGGCGCGTCTGCGCCGGGGTGAGGACGAGCCGAGTGAACTCCTGCACATCGGTGATGTGACGATCGACGTGCCCGCCCACACCGTGACGCGTGAGGGCACGCCGATCCCGCTCACGCCGTTGGAGTTCGACCTGTTGGTGGAGCTCGCCCGCAAGCCCCGCCAGGTCTTCACCCGCGAGGTCCTGCTCGAACACGTCTGGGGCTACCGTCACTCGGCCGACACCCGGCTGGTCAACGTGCACGTCCAGCGCCTGCGCGCGAAGATCGAGAAGGACCCGGAGAACCCCGAGGTCGTCCTCACCGTGCGCGGAGTCGGGTACAAGGCCGGTCCGGTCTCGTGACCGCACGTCGTCCGGACGACGCGGCGGCGTCCTCCGGCGACGAGCGCGACACCCGGGACATGACCGACTCGTCGTCGACCCTCCTGGAGCGGATCCGGGACCTGGACCTCACCGTCCTGGGGATGCGGTTCGCGCGCATGTGGCGGCGATCCCTCCAGCTCCGGGTGGTCACCTCGACCCTCGCGCTGTCCATGGGCGTGATCCTCACGATCGCGTTCATGCTGCAGAGCCAGATGGCCGCGCAGTTGCTCTCGACCAAACTTGACGCCGCGGTCGAGCAGGCGGGCCGGCTGCGGGTCACCGTCGAGGCGCAGATCGCCGCGACCGACGAGGGGACCAGTGAGCAGTCCCGCCTCGACCAGGCGCGCAGCGCACTGGGGGAGCGGGGCATCGCCTCCGACGGGGAGTCGGTGCACGCGGGCACCTTCGACCCGATCCTGGTGGTGCCCGACCAGACCGGGCGCGGGCAGGTCGTCAGCCCGGCCGACTCGCAGGTGCCCCCGGAGTTGCAGTCGCTGGTCCAGCGGGGCCGGGTCGCCTACCAGTACGTCACGGTAGATTTCCGGGGAGAGCCCGCCAAGGCGCTGATCATCGGGACGCCGACGGACTCGTCGATCCCCGGGCTCGAGCTCTACCTGGTCTATCCGCTCATCGCCGAGGAACAGACGCTCGGGATCATGCGCGGGATCGTCGCGACCGCCGGCCTGGCGATCATCGTGCTCAGTGCGGCGATCGCGTGGATGGTCGCACGGCAGGTGGTGCTGCCGGTCCGCCAGGCGGCGTCGATCGCGCAGCGGTTCGCCAACGGTCACCTCAAGGAACGGATGGTGATCCGGGGAGAGGACGACGTCGCCCGACTGGCGATGGCGTTCAACGACATGGCACAGAGCCTGTCCGACCAGATCACCCAGCTGGAGGAGTTCGGCGACCTGCAGAAGCGTTTCACCTCGGACGTCTCGCACGAGCTGCGCACCCCGCTGACCACTGTCCGGATGGCGGCGGACATCATCTCCGACTCCGCCGGTGACCTCGACCCCCCGACCAAGCGGGCCGTCGAGCTGCTGGAGTCCGAACTCGACCGGTTCGAGAGCCTTCTCACCGACCTCCTGGAGGTCTCCCGCCACGACGCCGGAATGGCAGAGCTCTCGGTGACCGCGCTGGACGTGCGGGGGGCGGTCGAGGACGCGGTGTCCACCGTGTCGCACATCGCGGAGTCGGCGGGCGTACAGGTCGAGCTGGACATGCCGGCCGAGCCGGTGGTGGCCGAGGTGGACTCCCGACGTGTGGAGCGCATCCTGCGCAACCTGGTGGCCAACGCACTCGACCACTCGGAGTCCAAGCCCGTCCGGGTGACCCTCCGCGGGTCCGAGGCGGCGCTCGCGGTCTCGGTGCGCGATCACGGCGTGGGGCTCAAGCCCGGCGAGGAGTCGCTCGTGTTCAACCGCTTCTGGCGGGCGGATCCCTCCCGGGTCCGTCGGTCGGGCGGGACCGGACTCGGTCTGGCGATCGCGCTCGAGGACGCCAAGCTGCACGGCGGCCGGCTGGACTGCTGGGGCAGCCCCGGGGAGGGGTCGTGCTTCCGGCTGACCATCCCCCGGCGCCACGGGGGCACCCTCACCTCGAGCCCGCTGCCGTTGACCCCGGAGGACGAGGCGCGGCTGGTGAGCACCGGGTC
>NZ_JAALED010000428.1:0-1700 GCF_014145155.1 Dietzia sp. B19
GCCCTCCCCCAGCCCGAGGGCGCGGCGCAGGCCGGGGACGGCGCCGAACTCACCGCCCCACACCTGCGAGGCCCGCAGGATGGCGAGCACCAGGTTCACCCGCGCCTCGCCCTCCGGCGCCTGACCCAGCACGTGCAGGCCGTCGCGGATCTGGACGTCCTTGATCTCGCAGAGCCACCCGTCGACGTGGAGTAGGAAGTCGTCGAACTCCTCGTCCCCGGGCTGCTGCTCCAGGCCGAGGTCCTCGTGCATGTGCGCGGACCGCATGAGGGTCCAGATCTGCGCGCGGATGGCCGGCAGCTTGGCCGGGTCCATGGACGCGATGTTGCCGTACTCGTCCAGCAGCTGCTCGAGGCGGGCGATGTCGCCGTAGGACTCGGCGCGGGCCATCGGCGGCACCAGGTGGTCGACGATCGTGGCGTGGGCGCGGCGCTTGGCCTGGGCGCCCTCCCCGGGGTCGTTGACCAGGAACGGGTAGATCAACGGCATGTCGGCGATCGCCGCGTCGGTCGCGCATGACGCCGACAGCGCGGCGTTCTTGCCCGGCAGCCACTCCAGGGAACCGTGCTTGCCGATGTGGACCAGCGCGTGGGCGCCGAAACCCCGGGCGAGCCACCGATAGGCGGCCAGGTAGTGGTGCGAGGGCGCCAGTTCGGGATCGTGGTAGATCGCCACCGGGTTCTCACCGAACCCGCGGGGCGGCTGGATCAAGAGGACGACATTGCCGGCCTGGATGGTGGCCAGGACGATCTCGCCGGCGTCGTTGACGAACAACTGACCGGGCGCCTGCCCCCAGGCCTCGACCATCTCCGAGCGCAGCGACTCGGGAAGGTCCGCCGTCCACGTGAGGTAGTCGTCGGTGGAGATCCGCACGTGACTGTCGGTGAGCTGTGCGTTCGTCAGCCACTCCTCGTCCTGTCCGCCCGCGGCGATCAGCGCGTGGATCAGGGCGTCACCGGCGGCGGTGTCGTCGGCGTAGGTGCTGTCGGTGCCACTGTCGGCGACGTCGAGGAACCGGGCGATCGGGCTGTCGTCGGGGCCCAGGTCGTAACCCTCGTCGCGCATACGGCGCAGCAGTCGGATGGTTGAGACGGGGGTGTCCAGCCCCACCGCGTTGCCGATCCGGGAGTGCTTGGTCGGATAGGCCGAGAGCACCAGGGCGATCCTGCGCTCGGTCGCGGGCACATGACGCAGCCGGGCGTGCGAGACCGCGATCCCCGCGACACGGGCGCAGCGTTCGGGGTCGGCCACGTACCGGGGCAGTCCGTCGGCGTCGATCTCCTTGAAGGAGAACGGCGCGGTGATGATCCGGCCGTCGAACTCGGGGATCGCGATCTGGTTGGCCGAGTCCAGCGGGTTGACGCCGTCGTCCGAGGCCTCCCAGTCCTCCCGACTCCACGTCAGGCACAACCCCTGGAGCACCGGGATGTCGAGCGCGGCGATCCGTTCGACGTCCCACGTCTCGTCCTCGCCGCCCGCGCTCACCGCCCCGGGCGTGGTCCCGCCGGCGGCCAGGACCGTGACGATCAGCGCGTCGAGCGTCCCGAGCGCGGCGAACAGCTCGTCGGGGGCCGAGCGGAGGGACCCGGCGAACACGGGCACGCCCACGGCATGCCCGGTGGCGTCGATCGCGTCGGCGAGCGAGTGGGCGAACCCGGAGTTCCCACTCACCTCGTGGGCCCGGTAGTAGAGCACTCCCA
>NZ_JAALED010000429.1:0-1083 GCF_014145155.1 Dietzia sp. B19
CTCCCAGAGCGCGAGCGGTCCGGCGGACACGACCGGGCGGCGCGGGGGCAGCTTGGCGAGTTCCCGCCCGCGGTAGACGATCCCGATCGGCAGCACCGCCACCCGGCCGCCCGTGTCGCGGACCCCGCGGACCATCTGGCCCACACCCTTCTTGACCGAGTCCAGCCGGAGCGTCCTCAGGTCGTCCGCCGACGAGTTGGTGCCCTCCACGAACGTCAACACCACCCCGCCGGCGGTCAGGCGGTCCACGCACAGGCCGATCAGGCGGGCCGCCGCCGCGTCGTGCACCGCGCGCTCGGTGCCCTCGTAGTTCTTGGCACGGAAGACCGGGACCGTGCCCGTGTACTCGAACACCGGTCGCAGCGGGCCGCGGAAGAGCGGGTCCTTGGTCAGGCCGGTGCCGGAGGCCAGGAACCGGACCCGCCTGTCGTACACGGCCGAGGCCAGCACGAACGGGTCGTGGTGTGACGGATGGTTGGCGGCCACGATGATCCCCACGCCGGCGTCGTGCAGACGGTGTAGCTCGGTCACCGTCTCGGGCCGGATCCGCACCTCGGGTGCGTACAACGCCCCCACGAAGGTCAGCAGGGGATGGGTGAAGCCGTCCCTCCGGCGGCCGGGGCCGTAGAAGTCGTAGACGGCCTGGTAGTTGGTCAGCGTCACCTCCGGCCGTTCCCGGCGCCGCCGACCCGGTCCGAGGGTCCGCCCGATACGTCCGGCTCCTGCGTCCATCCCCCCAGTCTCGTCCAGCGATCGGGGCGCCGCATCCGGAATCCGGCATGCTCGGGGGATGACGACGAACGCGCTCCACGCCGAACCGGTCGCCGAGCGACCCCGCCTGCTCCTGGTGGCACACGGGACCCGGTCGTCGACGGGCCGCCGGGAACTGGGCCGGGTCCTGGTGGAGACGCGCAAGAAGATCGACGGGGTGGACTGCCGGCTGGCCTGGGTCGACGTCCAGGCTCCGGGCCCGGACCGCATCCTCGCCGACGGGGCGCCCACGGTCGTGGTGCCCGCCTTCCTCGCCCGCGGGTTCCACGTCACCGAGGACGTCGACAGCGCGTGCGGCCGCGCTCCCGGCCC
>NZ_JAALED010000430.1:0-1811 GCF_014145155.1 Dietzia sp. B19
GAGAGGGTGCGGGCGTTCGTCGGCGAGTCGTCGTGAGTCGGGGATCGCCGACCGGAACCGGCCTGTCGGCGCTCGTCAGCCGACGCGGGAGAGCCAGGTGACCTCGGCAGCGGCGGGATGCCCGCGGAGCGGCTCCAGCGCGCGGTCCCATGCGGTGCCGAGTTCGGCGTCCACCGAGGCGTGGAACGCGGCGGGGCCTGCGGCCATGAGGTGCCGGAGCCTGTTCTCCCCGATCACCACGTCCCCGCTCGCGCCCGTCTGGCCTCGCCACATCCCGAGTTCCGGGGTGTGCGAGAAGCGTTCGCCGTCGACGAGGTCGCTCGGGTCCTCGGTGACCTCGAAGGCCAGCATCGACCACTTGGCCAGCGAATCGGCCAGGCGAGCACCGGTGCCGACCGGACCGATCCAGTCGACGATCGCCTTGCGGGCGCCCGGCTGGGCCGGCTGGTCCTCCCAACGCATGGCGGAGGACGCGTCGAGGGTGCTCGCGAGAGCCCACTCGACGTGAGGGCACAACGCGGTAGGCGCGGCATGGATGAACACCACGCCGGTCGTCGTATCCGCGAAATGGTTCAGATCAGACATCGCTTCACTCCCGACTCACTGAGGGACGTCTTCCCCAACGACCTCGCGATATCGTGTGAACGATGATTCGTATGTGGTTGTAGTACACAACTGTGCCTCAAGTGAACGAATTACACCAGCGACACTTCTGCATTCTCAGCAAAGTTACAGCACCGTAATCCCGCCGGTGTGAGTCCCCGGCGGCGTGTCGGCGAGGAGGGTGCGTCAGCCCCCGAGGGAGTCCTCCGGGCGGCTGCGACGGGTTGCGGCGTCCACCACCCTGTCCGACAACTCCGGCCACAGCGGTTTGGCCCAGTCCCCGAAGTCGCGGTCGGTGAGCACGACCAGGGCCGTCTCGATCTCGGGCTGCACCCACAGCAACGTGCCCGACTGTCCGAAGTGCCCGAAGGTCCCGGGAGAATTGTGCTGGCCGGTCCAGTGGGGATACTTGGCCTCCCGGAGTTCGAACCCCAGACCCCACGGACACGGTTTGTGCATTCCGTAACCGGGCACGACGCCGTCGAGGCCGCGGAACTGCTCGTTCACCGCCTCCTCCAGTGTCTCGGGCGCCAGGAGCCGCGGTGCCACGAGTTCGGTCGCGAAGGCGACCAGGTCGGCGAGGCTGGCCGAGGCGCCGTGTCCGGCCGAGCCCTCGAGCACCGTCGATCCCATCCCGAGCGGCTGACACACGGCCTCGGTGAGGTAGTCGGGGAAGGCGATCCCCGTGGCGTCGGCGATGTGGTCCGCGAGCACCTCGAAGCCGGCCGAGGAGTAGATGCGTCGCTCCCCCGGCCCGGCGCGCACCTTCCCGCGATCACTGAAGTCCAGACCGGATGCGTGGGCCAACAGGTGGCGGACGGTCGAGCCCTCGGGCCCGGCGGCCTCGTCGAGGGAGATCGCCTCCTCCTCGACAGCGAGGAGCGCGGCCACGGCCACTATCGGTTTGGTCACCGAGGCGAGACGGTAGACGCGGTCCTCGTCGCCACGCACGGCCAGGAGCCCCTCCGGACCGACGACCGCTGCCGAGACGTTGTCCACCGGCCAGTCCTCGACGGCCGCCAGGGCTGCGTCCAGCCGGTCTCGATCGAACTCGTCCGACATGTGATCCTCCCGGGTGATGTCAGATCGGGCCGTCGTCGGCCGGATCGTCTACAGCTGTGTGGTCAGTGTGTCAGCTCGGCGGTCACGTCCGCGGCACGTCGCGCCGACGGAACCCGACCAGCCCCGCGCCCACCAGGGCGACCGCC
>NZ_JAALED010000431.1:0-1082 GCF_014145155.1 Dietzia sp. B19
CCTGGCGGACCCCGTCCCTCACCTGGCGGACAGAATTCGTGTCCGGCGGGCCGTCCTTCGCATCAGATGTCCGCCAACCGGGGCGGGGTGTCCGCCGACCACAGCCAACCACGGTGGGGTCGGGGCGGGGTGTCCGCCAACCACAGCCAACCACGGGGGTTCGGGGTGGGGTGTCCGCCAACCGGGGGAGGGGTGAGCAGGGGGCTGCGAAGAGGGCTGCCCGGTTCAGGCGCAGCGCTTCTCGCGGCGGCGGTCCACCACGCTGAACGCCAGCGCGCCCGCCGCCAGCGCGGCGATCAATCCCAGTGCCGCCCGGAACGCGAGCAGCCAGTCGTCCTGGGATTCGACGATCCAGAACAGCACGCCGGGCACGACGGCCGTGCCGATCGCGGTGCCCATGCGCTGGCCGAGGGAGATGATGCTGCCGGCCACCCCGCCGTACGCGGGGTCGACCGCCCGCAGCGTCAGCGTCTGGTTGGGGGAGATGGTCATGCCCTGGGCGGTGCCCATCAGCGCGGCGGGGGCCATGAAGATCAGGTAGCCCACCGCCCCGGATTCGACCGACCCCGCGAGCAGGATGAACGTGCCCAGCGCGGTGAGGGTGAGGCAGAACCCGACGATCACCAGCCGACGCCCGAGCTTCAGCACGAACCGTCCCGCGACCTGCGCGGACACCGCGGCGCAGATCGAGGCGGGCAGGCTCACCAGCGCGGAGTCGATCGGCGCGTACCCCAGGTGGAACTGCAGGTACATGGGCATCACGATCCACAGGCTGGTCCCGCCCATGAAGTAGATCGAGACGATGATCATGCCGTTGCGGAACGCCGGGTCGCGGAAGATCTCGGGATTGACCAGCGGCGGTCGACAGACCCGCTCGTAGCGGCGCTCCCACCAGGCGAACGCCCCGAGCAGGGCCACCCCGAGTGGCACCAGGGCCCACAGCGCGGGGTGGGCCCCGCGGTTGAGGAAGGGCAGCATCACCGAGAGCACGGCCGCCCCGAGCAGCACGATGCCGACCGGGTCCAGGTCGAGGCGGCGGCGCGCTGCCTTCTGCGGCGGGGTCACCGGCGCGGAGGCGTTGG
>NZ_JAALED010000432.1:0-3321 GCF_014145155.1 Dietzia sp. B19
TCGGCCTGCTCACGATCGCGCTTGCGGTAGACCACCCCGCGCCCGTCGGCGGTGGTGACGGTGGCGCCGTCGACCCGGCTCAGCGAGTACCAGCGCGCCTCCACGGGCGGGAAGTTCGCCTGCGGCACCTCGTGGTGCGCCTTGTCGTCCCGGCTCAGGGTGTGGATGAGCCCCTTGCCCAGGGCGAGGGCCTTGCGGACCGGGCCCCGGGGCTCGGAGTGGATCCCGGCCGGGCCGCCGGAGGGCGCGGGCAGGTCCACGGCCGAGGGGATCACCACGGCGTCGGGGAACCGCGCGCGCATCGCCCGCACCTTGGGCAGGGCCGTCGGCAGCAGCTCGTAGAGCGCCTCAGGTCCTCGCAGGAAGTCGCGGATGGCCTCGATCTGGATGGCCACCGTCGAGTACTCGAGGCACACCAGGTGCTTGACCAGCGCCTTGAGGCTCGACTGCATGATGCCCTTGTGGTCGCCGTCGTGGTACAGCGACGCCACCACCAGCCGGTTGCGCAGGTGGAAGTAGGCCTGCCAGTCGATCGCGTCGTCCTTGTCCGACCACGCCATGTGCCAGATCGCCACCCCCGGCATCGAGACCGTGGGGTGGCCGGCGCGGCGCGCCCGCAGGCCGTACTCCGCGTCGTCCCACTTGATGAACAGGGGCAGGGGCTGGCCGATCTTCTCCGCGACCACCCGCGGGATCAGGCACATCCACCAGCCGTTGTAGTCCACGTCGATCCGGCGGTGCAGTTCCTTGGGGTTCTCCCGGTCGGTGAGGGGGTACCGGGAGAAGTCGTAGTCGTAGTCCGCGTGCGGGGCGGCGGTCCACATGAAGTCGTGCGCCCCCACCACCTCGCCCATGGTGTGGAGGTGGCTGCGCTCCTGGAGGTTGAGCATCTGGCCGCCGACCAGCATCGGCACGCGCGAGAAACGGGCAAAGGCCAGGGCCCGCAGGATCGAGTCGGGCTCGATCTCGATGTCGTCGTCCATATAGAGGATGTACGGCGAGTCGGTGAGCCGCCGGGCCTCGTACATGATGCGGCTGTACCCGCCCGAGCCGCCCAGGTTGGGCTGGTCGAAGATCCGCAGGCGCTCGCCCAGGTACTCGGCGGCCTCCGCGAACCCGGGCTCGTCACGCACCTTGCGGTCGCCCTGGTCCGGCATGAGCACCGCGTCCAGGACCGCGTCCACCTCGGGGTCGGAGGTGAGCGCCCGCAGCGCCGCGACCGCGTCCCCGGGGCGGTTGAAGGTCGGGATACCGACGGTCACCCGGCGGTCGTTGGGCACCTGCACCGACGGATCGGGGGTGCCGTCCGGGCCCGCGTCCGGGCGGGTGGCCGGCGCGTCCACGGCCGAGTACCACCCACCGGCGAGCACCTCGACGTCCGTGTCGGAGGTGAGGTCGAACCAGATCCACCCGCCGTCCTCGAACGGGCCCAGGTCGCAGACGAACTCGACCGTCGTGACCCGGTCCGCCCCCGACTCGCCCGGCTCGCCCACGACGTCCCCGGTGATCGCGATGCGCGAGCCGTCGATCTTGGACCGGTAGAGGTCCACACGGCCGGCGCCGCGGATCGTCAGCCGCAGGACCACCTCACCGAGGATCGTCCAACGACGCCAGTACGCCGCCGCGAAGGCGTTGAAGTAGGTGGCGAAGGAGACCTCAGAGTCCGCGCCGACGCTCAGGGTGGTGCGGCCGGCGGAGTGGGCGCGGCGGGCGTTGGTGGGGGCCTCGGCGAGGTAGAGCGATCTCACGTCCAGCGGCTCGCCGGCCCGGGGCAGGATGACCCGCTGGAGGCACTCCCGGCCGATCGGGTCCGCGAGACCGGCGACCGACCGCTCGACCTCGTCGACCAGTTCGTGGTGGCCGTGGTGGTGCATATGGATGAGTCCCCGTCCCTAGTCGAAAGCCGGGTCGATCGTACCCGGCGGGCCGGGGCGATCCCTCCCACCACGCGGAACCGGGGGTTCAGCGGCGTGGACGCGCCACGTAGGTTTGTCTCATGCAGCTCTCCGCCACAGCCCGGCCCCGTCCGACCCTCCGCACCGCCCTGGGCATCCTCGCCCTGTCGGTGCCCCTGGCGCTCGCCGGGTGCGGCACCGACGACTCACCCGCCGAGGACGCGGCCACCGGCACGACCGCGGGGACGCAGACCGGGGCCGAGGCGTCCGACGGAGGGACGGCCGACGCGGTCGAGTGCCCGCCCACCGAGGGCACCGACGAGCGGATCACCTCGTTCGACTCAGCCCCGCCGATGTGTCTGACCCCCGGGGTCGACTACTCCGCCGTGATCACCACCGACGCCGGCGTGGTGACCGTGGACCTGCTCGAGGACAAGGCGCCGGAGACGGTGAACAACTTCGTCTTCCTGGCCCGCCACAAGTACTACGAGGGCATCACCTTCCACCGGGTGATCCCCGGCTTCATGATCCAGGGCGGCGACCCGCAGGGCACCGGCAGCGGCGGACCGGGCTACCAGTTCTCCGACGAGCTCCCCGCCCAGGGCGAGTACGAGATCGGGTCCATGGCCATGGCCAACGCCGGCCCGGACACCAACGGCTCCCAGTTCTTCATCGTCACCGGCGACTCCGGCGTCTCCCTGCCGCCGGCCTACAGCCTCTTCGGCACCGTCACCGACGGGATGGACGCCGTCACGGCGATCGAGGACGACGGCAGCCCGCAGGGCGCCCCGCGGACGGTGCACACGATCGAGTCGGTCGAGATCGTCGAGGGCTGAGGCGGGCGCCGGGGGCTGAGGCGGCTCCCGGGCCTCCCGACCCCGGGGCCGTACGTCAGTACCCGCTCGACCCGCCGCCACCGGAGAACGAGGCGTTGGAGTAGCTCGTGTTGGTGGAACTCGCCGCCTGGGCCGCCTGCACGTCGTGGGCGTGCCAGCTCGAGACCACGTAGAACGGCACGAAGCCGTTGTAGCCGTAGCCGGCGCGCCAGTCCCGGTCGTACAGCCTCGGCGCGTGGCGGTCACCCGCGTCGTCCGCCGCCTCGACATCCGCCATCTCCCGGGCCCGGATGGCCTCCACCACGAGCCGGTAGTCCACCACCAGCCGTGCGTAGCGGTCCATGAAGTCGGCGGCCTGCGTGTCCCGGGAGAGCTCGTCCGCCCGCGCGTCGAGGGCCCTGGCCTCGGCGGCGAGACGCTCGTCCTCGGTCCCCAGCGCGGCGGCCAGCATGTCCTCGTGGAGCTCGCCGAGCTGGCGGCGGCGCACGTCGGCGTCACCCTGCTCCATGCGGAAGAGCTGGTCGATGTTCTTCTCCGCCGTCTCCATCTGATCGACCGTGGTGTGCGCGGTCTCGATGTCGTCGGCCTTC
>NZ_JAALED010000044.1:0-9134 GCF_014145155.1 Dietzia sp. B19
GGTGGGGGCCTCGGCGGTGGGGGCCTCGGCGGTGGCGCCCTCTGCAGAGGCGCCGGTCGCCGCCTTGCCCGCAGTGGCCTTGCGCGCCCTCTTCGCGGGGGCCTTCCTCTCGGGGACCTCCTCGGCGGGGGCCTTCTCGGCCGCCGACTTCGTCGTAGGGGTCTTTCCGGCCGCCGTCTTCCTGGCGGAAGCCTTCTTGGCCGGCGCCGTGCGGGAGGGCTTCTCCGCCGGGGCGTCCTCCACGGCGGGAGTCGCCTCCGACGCCGTGGCGCCACCGTCCCCACGGCTGGCGAACCAGGTGAGCAGCATCTCGCGCGTCACCCCGGACTGGGCGCTCCTGACCTCCACGCCGATGCCGGCCATGGCGGCCAGGAACTCCTTGCTGGTCATCCCCACGGCCTTGGCGGCCGCGTGCGCGCGCATCTTCTCCGGAAGCGCATTGAGATCGTCGATGGTCAGGTTCGAATCCGACACGTGTCTCCTCTGGCCGGACTCCGGGCGCGATCACGTCACCGGAGGGACTCCGGTGACCCACGCCGCCGCACGGGGTCGGCATTTCTCTCTGGGCCCCACCTCGGGTGGGGCTATGTCTTGTGGTCCGCGACTCCGGTGTGATCCGGCCCGCGGATGGCGGGCGCCCGATCCGGGGCGAACTGGAGGTCCGCTCGCCAAGAATGTGGGCTTCGGCCATTGTCCCACATACGCCGACGATCCGTCGCCGCGCGGGCGCTGCGAGAGGGAAACGCGCCCGCCGGTCCGGGGACCGACGGGCGCGTCCAGCGCGATCGCTGCTGATCAGCTCAGATCAGAGTCCGGGGAACCAGAGTTCGATCTCACGTGCCGCGGACTCCTCGGAATCCGACCCGTGCACCAGGTTGAACTGGGTCTCCAGTCCGAAGTCCCCCCGGATCGAGCCCGGGGCGGCCTTCTCCACCGGGTCGGTTCCGCCGGCGAGCTGGCGCCACGCGGCGATCGCGCGCGGCCCCTCGACGACACCGGCCACGACCGGCCCGGAGGTGATGAACTCGAGCAGGTCACCGTAGAACGGACGCTCGGCGTGTTCGGCGTAGTGCTCGGCCGCCGTCTCCTGCGGCACCCGTCGCATGTCCATGGCCACGAGCGTGAGGCCCTTGGCCTCCATACGCGCCAGAATGGTCCCGGTCAGGCCTCGCTGGACGCCATCGGGCTTGATGAGGAAGAAGGTTCTCTCGGTCACGGCCGCAATGGTACAAGTACCCGGCACTTGTCAGTCGTGTTGGCTGGGCAGGTAGCCGGCCGCCATCCGGCGGGACAGGTCCCGCCGCAGATAGAGGATGTACGCCCACACCGCGGCGAACATCAGGCCGCAGACACCCATCGACCAGTGCACCGCCCAGCCCGCCACCGCCAACCCGGCGAGGGTGAGGTTCAGCGGGATCGCCCAGGGGCGCCGCTGCAGTCCACTGGCCACGACCATCGCCACGGCGAGCAGGCTGACGAACCACACCTTCCAGGGTTGGAAGTGCTCGCCGTCGTCGACCCGGGCGATCACCGTGAGCACCAACCCGATCACGATCGCCTCGAGGATCAGCGTCCCGGCCATGATCCCCCGCAGGCCCTTCCACGGATCCACCGAGGGTTCGTGCGCGGTGGCCCTGGGGTCGGCGGGACCGGTGTCGGCGGAACCGGTCTCGGCTGAACCGGGGTCGGTCACTGTGCGTCCTTTCCGAACAGGCTGCGGGCGGCCCCGGCGGTCACCACGGATCCCGTGACGAGCACGCCGACGCCGGAGACGTCGTCGTCGGCGGTCGGGTCCGGGACACCCACCAGATCCAGCGCGGCGCTGATCGCGTCGGGGAGGGTGTCCACCACGTGGACCCGCTGGGCGGTGAACCTGTCCTCGGCGATGCGGGCGAGGTCGTCGAGCGCCATCGCCCGCGGCGACCCGGCCCTGGTGATCACGACCTCGTCGACCACCGGCTCGACGGCCGCGAGGAACGCGTCGGCATCCTTGCCGTCGAGCATGGCCACCACGGCGACGAGACGCTTGAAGTCGAACTCCGAGGTCACTGCCTCGGCGAGCGCGCGACCGCCGTGGCCGTTGTGCGCGGCGTCCACCAGGACGGTCGGGCTCGAGCTGAGCCGTTCGAGCCGACCGGGGTTGTCCACGGCGGCGAATCCGGCGCGGATGAGTTCGGGGTCCAGCGACCGGTCGGGGCCCGCACCGAAGAACGCCTCGACGGCGGCCAGCGCGGTGGCGGCGTTCTCGGCCTGGTGTTCACCGAACAGCGGCAGGAACACCTCCGGGTACTCGCCCCCGAGACCACGCAGGGTGAGCTGCTGACCACCCACCGCGAGACGACGTTCGACCACGTCGAACTCCGAGCCGAGACGGGCCACCACCGCACCCACCTCGACCGCGCGACGCAGCAGCACCTCCATCGCCTCGGGCTCCTGGCGGCCGATCACGGCGATCGGGTCCCGCGGCAACAGTTCGTCCTCGGCTCCCGGCTGGATGATCCCCGCCTTCTCCCCCGCGATGGTCGCCAGGTCGTGGCCGAGATAGTCGGTGTGGTCCAGGCCGACAGGGGTGACGACGGCAACGGCCGGCCGCACCACGTTGGTGGCGTCCCAGGTCCCGCCCATACCGGTCTCCACCACGGCGACGTCCACGGGGGCGTCGGCGAAGGCCGCGAAGGCCATCGCGGTGAGCACCTCGAAGTAGCTCATCCGGGGCCCACCACCGGACTCGGACCGCTGGTCCACCAGTTCCAGGTACGGCTGCAGTTCGCGGTAGGTGTCCACGAACAGGCGTGCCGTGACCGGCTCGCCGTCAAGGGCGATCCGCTCGGTGACGGACTGGAGGTGCGGACTGGTGTTGCGCCCGGTGCGCTGGTGCAGCGCCCGCAGGAGCGCGTCGATCATCCGGGTGACCGAGGTCTTGCCGTTGGTCCCCGCCACGTGGACGACCGGGTAGGCGTGCTGCGGATCCCCGAGGACGCCAGTGAGCTCCGCGATCCGGTCCAGGCTCGGTTCGAGGCGGGTCTCCGGCCAGCGGGTGGCCAGTTCCTCCTCGACCACAGCGAGCTCGGCGGTGTCGGCCTGCCACTCCGGGCTGCCGACCTCCGGGATCGGGCGCGGCTCCTGGTGGTCCTCACCGTCCTCGTCGCCGGGCAGCGGCCCGCCGAGGGAGACCCCGGAAACCAGGCCCTCCTCACCGAGCATCTCGGCGACGTCCTCTTCCGTGGGCGTGTCCCAGCCCTCGTTCGGGTCATGCGGCTCGAGCCACCGGTGGCCCGCCATCAGGCGGTGCTCCCGGCCGGGAGGCCCTCGAGTCGCGCGGAGATCCTGGCGACCTCGGCCTCGGCGAGATCCCGGCGCGCGCGGATCTTGTCCACCACGTGGTCGGGGGCCTTGCCCAGGAACGCCTCGTTTCCCAGCTTGGCCCCGGTGGTCTCCAGTTCCTTTCGAGCGGATGCCAAGTCCTTCTCCAGACGGCGCCGCTCGGCGGCCAGGTCGATGGTCCCGGAGGTGTCGATCTCGACCCCCACCGTGGACAATCCCAATCGGACCTCCAGCGAGGCCGTGGCGGTGAAGTCGTCCTCGGCCGGGGTGAACCGTGCGAGCGAGGCGACCTGGTCGAGCAGGTCCGCGGGCAGATCCGCCCGGTCGACGCCGGTGACGCGTGCGGGCACCCGCTGTCCGGGCTTGAGACCCTGGTCGGAACGGAAGCGACGGATCTCGGTGACGAGAGTCTGGGCGTCGGCCACCCGGCGCACGGACTCCGAGGCACCGTCCGCCGGGACCACGTCGGAGGGCCAGTCGGCGATCACCACGGAGTCGCGTCCGGTCAGGGCCGTCCACAGCACCTCGGTGACGAACGGGATGACGGGGTGCAGCATCCGCAGCACCACGTCGAGGACGTGCCCCAGCACGAGCCGCGTGTGCTCGGCCCTCTCGGAGCTGCGTGCCTCGTCGTCGTTCCCGAACTGGACCTTGGCCAGCTCCAGGTACCAGTCACACACCTCGTCCCACGCGAAGTGGTAGAGGGCCTCGCAGGCCTTGGAGAACTCGTAGCGGTCCAGCGCGTCGTCGACCGACACGCGCACCTCGCCGAGGCGGTGGAGGATCCACCGGTCGGCGTCGGTGAGCGCGGACGCCTCGGGGAGTTCGCCCACCGTCGCGCCGTTCATCAGCGCGAAGCGCGTGGCGTTGAAGAGCTTGGTGGCGAAGTTGCGCGAGGCCTGGGCGGCGTCGTCACCCACGGACAGGTCGCCCCCCGGGTTGGCTCCCCGGGCCAGGGTGAAGCGCAGGGCGTCGGCGCCGAAGCGGTCCACCCAGTCGAGCGGGTCGATGCCGTTGCCCTTGGACTTGGACATCTTCTGGCCGTGCTCGTCGCGGACGAGCCCGTGGAGGAACACGTCGGTGAACGGGACGGTGCCCGGCGCGGCCTTGTCACCGGTGAGGGTGCGTCCCACGAAGGTGCCGAACATCATCATCCGGGCCACCCAGAAGAACAGGATGTCGTACCCGGTCACCAGGACGGAGGTCGGATAGAACCGCTCGAGGTCGGGGGTCCGGTCGGGCCAGCCCATGGTGGAGAACGGCCACAGCCCGGAGGAGAACCACGTGTCGAGCACGTCCGTGTCCTGCGTGTACCCGGCGGGCGGCTCCTCGTCCGCGCCCACGCAGACCACCTCGCCCGAGGGGCCGTACCAAATGGGGATGCGGTGGCCCCACCACAGCTGTCGGGAGATGCACCAGTCGTGCATGTCGTCGACCCAGTCGAACCAGCGAGGTTCTTGGCTCTTCGGGTGGATCACCGTGTCGCCGTCGCGCACGGCGTCGCCGGCCATCCGGGCCAGTTCCTCGACCCGGACCCACCACTGCAGGGACAGGCGGGGCTCGATCGGCTCCCCCGACCGCTCGGAGTGGCCGACGGAGTGCAGGTACGGGCGCACCTCCTTGACGATCCGGCCCTGCGCCGCGAGGTCCTCGCGGACCGCGCTGCGGGCCTCGAACCGGTCCATCCCGTCGTACCGGGTGTCGGTCTGCGTGATCCGACCGGAGGAGTCCATGATCGTGGGCATCTCGAGCCCGTGCCGCTGGCCGATCGCGAAGTCGTTGGGATCGTGGGCGGGGGTGACCTTGACCGCGCCGGTGCCGAACTCCGGGTCCACATAGTCGTCGGCGACGACACGCATGGTCCAGCCCTCGCGGAACGGGTGCTCGATCTCGGTGCCCACGAGGTGGGCATAGCGCTCGTCTTGGGGGTGCACCGCGATCGCCGTGTCCCCCAGCATCGTCTCGAGCCTGGTCGTGGCCACCACGAGGTGTGGCTGCGAGTCGTCCATCGAGCCGTAGCGGAAGCTGACCAGCTCTCCCTCGACATCCGAGTATTTGACCTCGATGTCCGAGATCGCGGTCTGCAGCGTCGGCGACCAGTTGACCAGTCGCTCCGCGCGGTAGATCAGGCCCTGGTCGTAGAGCTCCTTGAATATGGTCTGCACGGCGCGGGACAGGCCCTCGTCGAGGGTGAAGCGCTCCCGCGACCAGTCCACGCCGTCGCCGAGACGGCGCATCTGCTCGCCGATGGTTCCGCCGGACTCACGCTTCCACTCCCAGACTCGTCCGATAAAGGCCTCGCGGCCGATCTCGTGCCGGTCGATCCCCTCGGCCACCAGTTTGCGATCCACCAGGGTCTGGGTGGCGATGCCGGCGTGGTCCATACCCGGCAGCCACAGCACCTCGAACCCCTGCATGCGCTTGCGGCGGGTGAGCACGTCCATGAGCGTGTGGTCGAGCGCGTGCCCCATGTGGAGGTTGCCGGTCACGTTGGGTGGGGGCAGGACCACCGAATAGGCCGGCTTGTCGCTGGAGGGGTCCGCCTCGAAGTAGCCGGCGTCGACCCAGCGTTGATACAGCTCGGACTCGACCTCGCCGGGGTTCCAGGAGGCGGGGAGGGAGTCCGCGCGGTCGGTCTCGGGGCCGGGAGTCGCTGCAGTCGTCACCCGACCATCGTAGGCCGTCGGCGCCGGGACCCCACACACGCCGCCCGGGCCCCGCCCCCGGGGTCAGTCGGTCAGGCCGAGGGCGTGCACGGCGTCGCGTTCGGAGATCAACTCGGCCACCGAGGCGTCGATGCGGGCGCGCTGGAAGTCATCGATCCCCAGACCCTCGACGACCTCCCATTCCCCGCCGTGGCTACGACAGGGCAGACCGGTGACCACGCCCGCGACTGTTCCGTACTGCCCCTCGGAGGGCAGTGCGACCGTGGTCCAGCTCTCCCCCGGGGTCCCGTGGACCCAGTCGCGCATCTGGTCGACCGCGGCGCCGGCCGCCGATGCCGCGGAGGACGAACCCCGGACGGAGATGATCTCGGCTCCCCGGTTCGCGACCCGAGGGATGAAGGTGTCGGCCAGCCAGTCCTGCTCGAGGCCGGCGGTCACGGGCGCACCGGCGCGGGTGAGATAGGAGACGTCCGGGAACTGGGTGGCCGAGTGGTTGCCCCAGACCACCACCCCGTCGAGCTCGGCGACGGGGGCGCCCAGGCGGGTGGCGAGCTGGCTCAACGCCCGGTTGTGGTCGAGCCGCATGAGGGCGGTGAACCGACCGGCCGGGACGTCCGGGGCGTGCCGGTGTGCGATGTAGGCGTTGGTGTTGGCGGGGTTGCCCACCACCACCACACGGATGTCCTCCGCGGCGCCGGCGTTGATCGAGCGCCCCTGGTCGCGGAAGATGGCCCCGTTGGCGCTCAACAGGTCGGACCGCTCCATCCCCTTGCCCCGCGGCATGGCCCCCACGAGGAACGCGGCGTTGGTGCCGTCGAAGGCCGCGGTGGCGTCGTCCGTGATGTCGATCGAGTCGACCAGGGGAAGAGCGCAGTCCTCGATCTCCATCGCCACGCCCTCGGCGGCGGTGACCGCGGACGGGATGTCGAGCAGCCGGAGCCGGACCGGGGTGTCCGGGCCGTAGACCAGGCCGGACGCCAGCCGGAAGAGCAACGAATAGGCGATCTTTCCGGCAGCACCGGTGACGGTGACGGTGACCGGGGTGGAGGTGCTCATGCGGGGGACCTTCCTCAGGCGACGACGGGGTCGGTCCCCACAGTAGTGAGGAACCGGCACCCTGGTGACCGCGCGAGCCGCCGTACACCCGTTGTTCGCCCCGGGGCCGATCGGTGACGCGGGGCCGGGGGTCGGGTCGTGGCGCGCGGGACGTCCGGTCAGGTGTGGACCTCGGCGCCCGTCCTGGCGCGGATCTCCTCGATCGTGACGCCCGGGGCGGGTTCGACGAGCCGGAACCCCTCCGGACAGATGTCGAGGACGCAGAGGTCGGTGACGACCCGTTGGACGCATCCGCGCCCGGTGTACGGCAGGGAGTTCTCCGCCAGGAGTTTGGCCTCGCCCGTGCGGGTGACGTGGTCCATCATCACGACCACCCGGCCGGCGCCGTGGACCAGGTCCATGGCCCCGCCCATGCCTTTGACCATGGCGCCGGGGATCATCCAGTTGGACAGGTCACCGGCCTGTGAGACCTGCATGGCGCCGAGCACGGCCACGTCGACCGTTCCGCCCCGGATCATGGCGAACGACTCCGACGACGAGAAGAACGCCGCCCCGGCAGCCGCGGTGATGGTCTCCTTGCCGGCGTTGATCATCTCCGGGTCGAGCTGTTCGGGCGTGGGGTACGGGCCCACGCCGAGGATCCCGTTCTCCGAATGGAGAGTGACGTGGACGCCCGTCGGTAGGTGGTCCGGGATCAGTGTCGGCATCCCGATCCCCAGGTTGACGTACTGCCCGTCGACGAAATCGGTGGCGATGCGTGCCGCCATCTGCTCGTGTGTCCAGCTCATGACCTGTCCTCTCCCCTGCTGCTGAGCTTCTCGATCTCCACGCCGGTCTCCTGGCGTCCGACCTCGACGAGCCGCTGGACAAAGATGCCGGGGAGATGGACGTCCGCCGGGTCGATCTCGCCGGCCGCGACGATCTCCTCGGCCTGGACGATCGTGATGCGGCCGGCCATCGCGACGTCCGGGTTGAAGTTCCGGGCGGTGCCGCGGAACTGCAGGTTGCCCGCCGTGTCCGCCCGATGGGCGTGGACGAGCGCGAAATCCGTGACGATCGCGCGCTCCAGGACGTACGGGGTCCCGTCGAACTCTCGGACCTCCTTGGGCTCGGAGGCCACGGCGACTCCCCCGTCGCCGTCATAGCGCAGCGGCAGTCCGCCCTCGGCGACCATCGTCCCGACGCCCGCCGGCGTGTAGAAGGCCGGGATGCCCGCCCCACCGGATCGCATCCGCTCGGCGAGCGTGCCCTGCGGCGTCAGCTCCACCTCGAGCTCCCCGCTCAGGTACTGCCTGGCGAACTCCTTGTTGGCCCCCACGTAGGAGGCCGTGGTGCGGGTGATGCGGCGGGCCTCCAGGAGCGTGCCGAGGCCGAAGCCGTCCGTGCCGCAGTTGTTGCTCACGGTCTGCAGATCGGTGGCGCCCTGTTCCAGGAGTGCGTCGATCAGGACGGCGGGGATGCCGACCAGACCGAAACCCCCCACGGCGAGGGAGGCGCCGTCCGGGATGTCCGCGACCGCGGCGGCGGCCGACGAGAAGATCTTGTTGGTCATGTCACACATCGTAGGACCTGTTCGCCTGTTGCACAACTGTTCGCGCTACGTACACTTTCGACGTATCGTGGTTCACGTCACCCGCGCCAGAACTGACCCGCCGCTCCCCAGGAAAGGACCCATCCCATGCCCGCCACCCTGTCCCACCAGGTCAGCGGCCCGCCCTCAGCGGATGCCCCTGCCGTAGTACTGCTCGGATCCCTCGGTTCGGACCGGTCGATGTGGGACGCCCAGGTGCGCGATCTGGCCCGCGACCACATGGTGATCGCCGTCGACCACCGAGGGCACGGGAACTCAGACGTCATTCCGGGGCCGTGCACGATCGCCGACCTCTCCGGCGACGTCCTAGCCCTGCTCGACACCCTCGGCGTGGGTCACGTCCACGTGGTCGGGCTCTCCCTGGGCGGCGCCGTGGCCCAGTGGCTCGCGGTCCACGAGCCCACCAGGGTCCGGTCCGCTGCCCTGCTGTGCACGGCTGCGAGGTTCGGCGAGCCCTCCGGATGGGCGGACCGCGCGGCCGCGGTCCGCGAGGGTGG
>NZ_JAALED010000433.1:0-846 GCF_014145155.1 Dietzia sp. B19
CGCCGAGGCCACCTCCGCGGTCGGGGACGCCACCGACGGCGACGGGCCGACGACCGGCGAGCAGCCGGCCCCGGACGGGGACGGCGGCGACGACCGGTCTCCCGAGGAGCGGTTCCTCAGCGAGATCAGGACCGTCGGCGTGGACGCCGAGGACGAACAGGGTTATCTCACCCGGGGGCGCGACGCCTGTGCGTCACTCGACGGCGACATGGGCTACGTCGACGTGGTCCGGCAGTACAACGACGCCCACGCCGATGCGCCGGTGACCGAGGCCCCGGTGGTGGTGGCGGCCGCGGTCAGGGCGTTCTGTCCCCAGCACCTGCCGCAGGTCGGCCAGGACGAGGGCGGAAACCAGGGCGGCTGAAGCCGAGAGGGGCCCGTCTCACAAGCCCTCCCTGTCCAACGCCTCCGCGGTGAGCCGACGGCCGAGTTCGATCATCTCCTCCGCGCGGTGGAAATCGAAGGCCGAACACGAGTCGGACGGCACCTCCACGAGGACGTCGGGGCGGTTCCCCGCCATCCGGTAGCCGGTGAGGATGCTCTGCATGGCCTCGATCGACTGGGAGACCACGTCGAAGATCCGCAGCGTGCCCGGGAGGGACTCGAGGCTCCGATCGTCCGCCTGGGCGTCGGCCCGGACCTCGCGTTCGCCCTCCTCGACCGCCTCCTCGACCTCCGGTGACGGCTGCGCCGACCCTCTCGGGGTGGCGTCGTCCCCGGTCCGGGAATCGCCCCCGGCGCCCCGCCCGGTCGGGTCGATCCCGGGTGCGTCCAGCCCGGCGGTGTCAGGACCGGCGGTGTCCGGACCGGCCGCGTCCGCCCCGGAGGTGTCCTGACCGAGGCGGA
>NZ_JAALED010000433.1:906-2787 GCF_014145155.1 Dietzia sp. B19
CGCGTCCCGCACGTCCGCCGCCGCCGTCCGGATGCGTCCGGAGAGCCTGGCGGTGGTCGCGGTGACGGTGCCACCCTTCTTGGACATCTTCGGATCGGCCACGGCCGAGGGCTCATCGGGGTCCGAGCTCTCCTGGAAGGTGGACCCGCGGATCCCCGCCCGACGCCCGGTCAGCGACACGGCCAGGACCAGATCGCTCTCCACGGAGGCGAGTGGCTCGAGCGGGACCGGGTTCGTCACGCCGCCGTCGATCATCAGGCGCCCGCCCACGATCGCCGGGGTGACGATGCTCGGGATCGCGAACGACGCACGGACGGCGATATCGGCCGGGCCCCGGGTGAACCACACCTCGCGCCGCGCCCGCAGGTCGGTGGCCACCGCGGTGTAGGGGATCGCCAGATCCTCGATCCGCACGTCATCGAGCATCTCGCCGATCACGCCCATGATCTTGTTGGCGCGGATCGCTCCCCCGCCGGCGAAGGACACGTCGAGCAGCCGCAGGACGTCCCGCTGTGCCAGACCCCGCACCCATTCCTCGAAACGGTCCAACTCGCCGGCCGCGAGCAGCGACCCCACGACCGCCCCCATCGACGCCCCGGACACCCCGACCACCTCGTGCCCGCGCGACTCGAGCTCGCGTATCGCCCCGATGTGCGCGTATCCGCGCGCCCCACCGGAACCCAGTGCCAACGCGACCTTCATCCGATCCCCCTCCGTCGTCCTCACTCGTGCCCGGTGCCCACACACCGGGGCCGTCCCCTCAGCGGATTCGCCTCCAGTGTGCACCGGCGCGGCCCGCGCCATCCCGGCACCGGGCCGACCGTGTCGTAGGCGCGGTCTACCTTCACCATCGTATCGAGCACCTGTTCGATCCAGACGATCACCGAGTAGACAACCAGGAGTCCCCGTGTCCCACACCGTCATCCAGTTCCGTCCCGTCGCCGCCATCGACCCCGACATGGCGCGCGTCGCCGCCACCATCGACCGGTTCGGCCTGCACGTGGTCCACGTGGGCGAGGGCTGCGCCTGCGAGGACTGCGAGTCCGCCCCACTGCCACCGGACCAACGGTTCGGATACACGGTCGGGCTCACCGATCGCGGACACCCGGAACTCCTGGCCCGCGGCCTGGGCGCCCGGGAGACGGCGGCGGTGCTCACCCGGTGGGGCGGGTCCGTCCTGCACGGCCGGGTTCTCGACGCCGGCCACCTGCTGTGCGAGGGCCCCGACGGGCCGACGTGGGAGCTCGTACCGGTCCGGCGCCCCTCCAGGACCCTGCGGTGGGCGGGTCGCTACTACCGCACCGCCGGTACCGGCGGCCTCGCCGCCCTGGAGCTGGTCCCCGCCCGGCGTCCCTGCCCGTGCGACGGGTGCTGCTGAGACCACCGCCCCGGTGGGGCCGTCGTAGGGTCTACTCATGCCCCGCCATCGGCTCGTCCTGGACGCCCGTTCGCCCTCGATCATCGTCCCGCTCACGGGTCGGGATCTCACGGAGCTCGCCGAGCAGATCGGTGCGCTACGCAGCGCCGACTCCGAGTTCCGGAGCACTCCCGTGAGAGGGACCCCTCCGGCCGGGGTCTCACCGGACACGGACCGACTGGTCGACGTGGTCGAATGGCGTGTCGACCTCTACGGACCCTTCACCGCCGGGGCCGGGAGTGATCCGGACCCGGCGGTGCAGGCCCTGGAGCAGATCTCGGCTCTGTTACCGGGACTGCCGGTCCTGGCCACGTTCCGCACCAGGTCCGAGGGCGGGGGTGCGGAGATCTCACCGGAGGCCTATGTCGCGCTCGTCGAGGCACTCGCCTCGACGGGCATGGCGGCCGCGTTGGACGTGGAGTACCGGCACCCGCACGCAGAGGACGCGATCACCGCCGCCCGCC
>NZ_JAALED010000434.1:0-1568 GCF_014145155.1 Dietzia sp. B19
CGGCCCCTACCGCGATCTCGTCGCCGGCAACCCGCTCCCGGTGCCCGCCCTCGTCGGGGTGCGGGCGGGCATGCAGTCCGAGACCACCTCGTGCGTCTACACCAGCGGGCTCGGGCGCTTCGGCCGCCTGGACATGGAACGGCTCGACGTCGCCGGGCCCCCGGGCGCCCTCTACGGGCAGATGTGCGACCTGGTCGCGTACACGCTGGGCTCGGGCACCGTGTTCCAGCCCGGCCAGGCCCTCGAGGTGGGCGGGCCGCAGCCCCTGCTCACCAGCGTCGAGACCTCCCCGTTCACCGGGCAGCAGGTCCTGCGCCTCACGCCCGGCTGAGCACGGACCCGGCGTCAGGGCCGCCGGTTGGTGGTCCGCTCCACCACCAACCGCGTGGTGGCCGCCAGCTGGAACGGCCGGACGACGGGCTCGATGCGACTGTTCAGCCGTTCCTTCTTGAGCCTGGCGATCACGCTGCGGACCAGCTCGGGCAGGGGAGTGCCCGAATGGTCGACCAGCGGGTAGATGCGGACCTCCGGGGCGACCCTCGCCATCTCGACGATCGCGTCGACATGTTCGGCCGTGCTCATCCGGTCCGCGTAGGTGAACAGAAGGTGGGAGCACAGGACGAGGTCGGCCGAGTCGGAGGCCAGGGGTAGATCCGGGAGAGCGCCGGCGACGTACCTCCCGGGCGCGACCTCGAGGTCGGCGAGCATCGACTCCGCCGCGGTCCGGCGGACGGATTCGTGACCGACCACGCCGCCCCGGACGTCCCAGTCGTAGTCGAGGTCCCGGGAGTGGAAGTGGGCCAGGGATCGATCCAGGTCCGCCAGGACCCGTTCCCTCAGGTCGCCGCCACCGAGCGCGTACTGCGGATCCACCGCGATCGCGTCCCCGCCCGCCGCGCAGATCTCCGCCACCGCGCTGGCCGCCCCGCCCGGGCAGTCGACGATCCGCCCACCCAGGTCCGCGTCGTCGAGGCTGAACATGTCGGTGTACTCCGCCAGCGAGCGCGCGCTCACCAGGACGTCCGATTCCGACAGCGGTAGGTGGATGGTTCGGGGACTTGCGGTCACCTGGACGTTCTCCTCGATCAGGTCGGGATGGGCCGGTCTCGGCCGTGGTCCGGTGTGGACCGTGCTCCCGACTGATGATCGGCCCACCCGTTCCCGGTGGGTCCGTGACGCGCGTCCTACGCCGAGGCGGGGTGGGCGAGGTGAGCGGCGCGGATCCACCGGGGTTCGCATCGCCAACACATGAGCACGTCGTTCTGCACGGCGTCACGGTAACAGCGCCCTCCGACACCGGCCACCGATTCGACACCGGTGCACCGAACCCTGACGTCCGGCCCGGAAGTGACGTGCCCCACCAGTAGAACGGACACACGTTATAGTTTTGTCCACCGCGGCATGCGCGCAGAGTCGTTCCGCCAGCACCGATTCTGGAGTACACGTGAGATCACCGTCACCGGACCGGGCCGCCACCCGCGGCCTGTCCCCTCTCGCCGGGGCGCTCGCGCTCGGACTGGTCGTGGCCCTGGCTCCGGCTCTGGCGACCGGCGCGGCCCCGGAGGCCG
>NZ_JAALED010000435.1:0-1571 GCF_014145155.1 Dietzia sp. B19
GCCGGGACCGTGGCGTTGACGGCGACACGCGACCGCAGGGCCGGCGGCGGACCCTGCCACGCCATCTCCAGGGCGGAGCGGAGCCAGTGGGCGGCCTCGGGGTCGTCGTACTCGGGGAAGGCGCCGAACTCACCCCACCCCGCCGGCCCCTCGACCAGCGCCACCTCCCGCTCGGTGAGGCCGCGGAACCGGACCCGCATCGGCAGGGCCACCACGTGGACGCGGGCGAGCAGATCGTCGATCGACTCGGGGCCCGGTACGGATGTCATGGCTCCACGCTAACGTCGAACCCATGACCGAGAGCAGCGCAGCGCAGGGCGAGACCGGGAACCCGTTCGATCCGACGCAGTGGCGGGAGGTCGAGGGCTTCCGGAACGGGGAGGACCTCACGGACCTGACCTACCACCGCCACGTGGGCGAGGGCCGGGCCGACGGGATCGTGCGGATCGCCTTCGACCGCCCCGAGGTGCGTAACGCCTTCCGGCCGCACACCGTGGACGAGCTGTACCGGGTGTTCGACCACGCCCGCCGCTCCCCCGACGTGGGCACCGTGCTGTTCACGGGCAACGGGCCGAGCGCCAAGGACGGCGGCTGGGCGTTCTGTTCCGGCGGCGACCAGCGGATCCGCGGCCGGTCCGGCTACCAGTACTCCACGGAACACGACTCGGACGTGGCCGGCGCGACCGCCGACAAGGTCGACGAGGCCCGGGTCAAGGCCGAGGGCGGCCGGCTGCACATCCTGGAGGTGCAGCGGCTCATCCGCACCATGCCCAAGGTGGTGATCTGCCTGGTCAACGGCTGGGCTGCCGGCGGCGGGCACTCGCTTCACGTGGTGAGCGACCTGACCCTGGCCTCCCGCGAGCACGCCCGGTTCAAGCAGACCGACGCCGACGTGGGGTCCTTCGACGCCGGCTACGGCAGCGCGTACCTGGCCAAGCAGGTGGGCCAGAAGTTCGCGCGCGAGATCTTCTTCCTGGGTCAGGCGTACACGGCCGAGGAGATGTTCCAGATGGGCGCGGTCAACCGGGTCGTCGACCACGCCGAGCTCGAGAACACCGCGATCGAGTGGGCGCGACAGATCAACGGCAAGTCGCCCACCGCGCAGCGGATGCTCAAGTTCGCGTTCAACCTCACCGACGACGGCCTGATGGGTCAGCAGGTGTTCGCCGGCGAGGCCACACGACTGGCGTACATGACCGACGAGGCGGTGGAGGGGCGCGACGCGTTCCTGGAGAAGCGCGACCCGAACTGGGACGACTTCCCCTACTACTACTGACGGCGCCGGTCCGGTCCATGCCCGCTACCCGCGACCTGCGCACCCTGCCCGTCCCCGGCGGCGTGGCCGTCACCGCCCTGTTCCCCACGTTCGAGCAGCTCCTGGCCGACCGTGGCCCCGCGCTGCTGCCCGTCCCGTCCGACGACCCCGCCCGGATGCGTCTGCTCGTCGGCGCCATGCACCCCGACGAACCGATCGACGACCGGGCGGCTCTGGTGGTGAGCACCTCCGGCTCGACGGGCACTCCCAAGGGAGCGATGCTGTCCGCCGCCGCGTTGGCCGCGTCGGCCTCCGC
>NZ_JAALED010000436.1:0-5116 GCF_014145155.1 Dietzia sp. B19
GTGTTCAACACGATCGCCGCGATCCCCAAACCAGCCTGACCTCACATGCCCGCCCACGACATCACCACCCGGGGACCCGCCCACCGGCAGCGCCAGCCGGCACACACGCACGCCTACCCACGAAATCGATCCCGCCGTCAACCGACAGCAGCAGTCACACCGGCCCGTGAATCAGCGGGGCTAGGCCAACAGTCCCGCATCCGCACCCTGGCTCTCCCTCCCCGCCTCATCCTTCCCAGTGACGAGTGGCCGGCCGGATACCAGAAATTCGTGGGCACCCTCCATCGACCCCGCCCAGAACTGCGTGCTGTCGACAGCGCGCTGACCACGGCCGAAGCGCTGCTGAACTCTGTCCTCTCCCCCGACAACCCGATCACCGCCGGCTGCTGGTCCCCTGAACGGCGCAAGTGGCAACCACGACCTGTCCCCCCGGCATGAATAAGGAAACCCCCGCCCACACATTGCCCGGGTCAGGCCGGCAGGGCATCCTCTCGAACCGACGGCGGGGCGAACCGATATCCAGACGTTATTACAAGTAAACGATGCCGAGTTCACGATTTCGCACACCAGACCATCGCCAAGAAGCTTGCGCGCCCGTGGGGCTGAGGCACTGCGCGGTGTGCGGTCCTGACGGACGGCGGCGCCCACTGCTGGGGACTGAACCACTACGGGCAACTGGGCGACGGTTCCGCCGGTGACAGCGCGATACCCGTGACGGTGGACGGGCTATCCGACGTGGTCGCGATGAGCGTGGGAAGTATGCATTCCTGCACATCCCTCCGCGACGGTTCGGCACGGTGTTGGGGGAAACTTCCTCGGCTACCTGGGCGTGGACCCGCACCCTTTCGGCCACCGACCTCGGCCACTGACTCTGGTGACAGCGCTGTGCCCGTCTCCGCGTCGTCTCAGCAAACCCTCCTAGGCTTCGACCCGCGGTGTCACGCGGGTGACGACGACGCGGGTTCGACAGGCGGCCTGACGTGGTTCGCGGTGGAGGTGGGTGGCGGTGCAGCAGCTACTCGGTGTGTCTCTTCTGGAGACGCCGGTGCTGGCGACCCTGTGGGTGCTCGTGGTGGTCGGGTTCGCGGGCCTGTCGCTCGCCGGCTCCACGGGAGGGAAGAGTGACTCCCGGGATCGACGCCGCTGGTGGCTACGGATGCTGCCCGCGTGCACGGTCGCCGCCGTGCTGGTGACCGTGGCCGGCGGGGTCCTGGTCGAAGGGGTGTTCAGACCCTTCCCGGATGCGATCCCGCGGACGGTGTACGTGTGGATCGCCGTGTCCCTGCTCGCGGTGATGCTCGCGGTCACCTGCTTGGCCGGCGGAAGTACCTCCCGGCGCCCGTGGCGCGTGGGCGGAGTGGTGCTCGCAACGGTTGCCGTGCTCCTCGGCGCCGGCGGTCACGTCAACCGTGTGTACGCCGAGTTCCCCACCGTCGGCACCCTGATAGGAGTGCCGGAACACCGGACCGTCCCCCTTGCCGACGTCCTCGGGTCCGCCCCGACGACCGTCGGCGACGATCTCCCGCCCGGGACCGCCGTGGAGGAGGTGTGGACGCCGCCCGAGAACATGCCGACGAGCGGGGCGATCACCGAGGCGACGATCCCCGGGACCGCGTCGGGTTTCACGGCGCGGCCCGCCCAGATCTATCTGCCGCCGGCATACTTCGCGCAGCCTCGCCCACTGCTCCCGGTCCTCGTCCTGCTCGCCGGTCAGCCCGGCGCCCCCGAAGACTGGGTGGTCTCCGGGAGATTGCCGGTGATCGCGGACGCGTTCGCGGACCGGCATGCCGGGCTCGCCCCGGTCGTGGTGGTGGCCGACCCGATCGGGGAGTCGCTCGGGAACACGCTGTGCGTCGATTCGCCCCGGGGCGATGCCCGGACCTACCTGTCCGTCGACGTCCCGGCGTGGATCCACGAGAACCTGCAGGTCGCCTCGGGGCCGATGTCGATGGCGATCGGGGGGCTGTCCTTCGGCGGGACGTGCGCGCTCCAGATGGCCCTGTCCGACCCGGACGTCTTCCCGACCTTCCTCGACATGTCGGGGCAGGGAGAACCGACGATCGGCACGCGATCCGCCACCGTCGAACAGTTCTTCGGCGGAGACGAGGCGGCATTCCGCCAGAACAACCCCGCCGACCTGCTCGCGAGCCGGCACTTCCCCGGCCTGGCCGGCGCGTTCGTCTACGGATCCACCGACACCGAGTACGGCCCGGCGGCGAAGGACCTCTATGCAGCCGCGCTGTCCGCAGGGGTCGACGCCCACCTCACCGAGTTGCCCGGGGGGCACAGTTACGCCGTGTGGTCCGCAGGCCTCGAGCGCGAACTTCCCTGGCTCGCCCAGAGGACTGGGCTCATCCGATGAGGCCGACGATCTCCACCGTGCGCCGATACGCGGCCCGGGCATGGTCGACCTCCCCGGTCACCATCGCACTGCTCGCCCTGATGTGGGTGGTGGCCGCAGTGACCGGCACAGCGCTCCACGGTCCGGATCCCGAGTGGTTCGACAGGGTCGCAGCGGGGTCGGTGTCCCTGGGCCACGGATTCGTCTGGACCCCGATCACGTCCGGCCTGGTCGTCTCCGGCCTCGCCGATCTCCTTGTCTCCACCCTGTTGCTTCTGGCGGTGGGCCCGGTCGCCGAGCGCCTGCTGGGCGGGACCCGCCTCCTCGTCACCGCCCTCGCCGCTCAACTCGGAGGGGTTCTCGGCGGGATCGGTCGCGACCTGTTGGTCGGCATTCTGACCAACGGGGACAGGGGGGCGCCGGTGGCCCCAGCGCACTCGTGGGTCGATCCGCTGCCGTGGATCCTCGGGATCCTGCTGGCGGCGACGAGCCGGATGCCGACCCTGTGGCGACGCCGGATCCGCGCCGTCGTCCTGACTGTTCTCGTCACTCTCCTCTTGTTCGCCGGGCATCCCCAGGATGCGGTCCGGTTGTCCGGGGCACTCGCGGGACTTGCCGTCGGTGCCCTGCAGGCGACGGAGCGCCACCGCACCCCGCTGCTCGGCGGATCGGTCCGGGAGACCCGAACCCTCGTGGCCCTGGTCGTGGCGGCGACCGTCCTGGGCCCCCTCCTGGTCTCGCTCACCTCAGGCGCGGTCGGGCCCCTGGCGCCCCTGAGTCAGCTCGTACGCGAGGTGCCCTACACCCCGGCACAGGTGGCCGAGCTGTGCGAGGCCGCCCCGGGCGGGATCGACTGCTGGAACGCCAGACAACTTCTCCGCCTGACCGGGGTCGGTCCCCTCGCTCTCACCCTCATGCCGTCCGTTCTCATCCTCGTCCTGGCCGACGGACTCCGACGCGGCCGGCGCGCGGCACGCTGGTGGGCGCTGGCCGCGTACGGCACTCAGCTCGCTGCCTCAGTCGCTCTGCTCGTCACCGGACCCATCAACGGCGGCCACGGACGACGCCAACTGATCTTCGGGGCGGCCCCGCACGCGCTCACGGTCTGGGTGGTGTCGCCGCTGGTGGTGGTGACCGCGGTCCTGCTCACCCTGCTGGCCACCGGACGGTTCTTCCGCGTGCGGGCGAGCAGTCGCGCGTTCAGACAGTCGGCCCTGTCGATCACTGCGGTGGTGCTCGGCGGGCTCGTCGCCTTTGTCAGCCTCGGTGCGGTGGTCACGGAGGGCGTCGCGGCGTCCGGTCTCTCCGACCCGTCGATCGCCGAGCTCGCCCGCGACTATCCGGCTCGCCTGATTCCTCCTGCGTACCTGGGCCTGTTCGGGCCGACCCTACTCCCCGTCTCCGACGCGGCGACGGCGTTGTTCGAGTGGATCGGCGTCGCCGTCTGGGCCTGCGTCATCGTCGTCCTGTGGCGCCTTCTGCGGGCGCGGCGCATCGACGAGGACCCCGCGGCCCACGAGCGGTTACGGCAGTTGCTGCACACACCGGGCGGGTCCTCTCTGTCGTGGATGACGACCTGGGACGGCAACGAGTACTGGTTCACCGACCAGCACCCGCCGGGTCGCCGGTCCGCGGTGGCCTTCCGGGTGGTCGGCCGGGTCGCGCTGACCACCGGAGGCCCGGTGGGGCCGCCGGATCAGTCCGGCGCCGCGGCGCTGGAGTTCGCCGAACATTGCGCTCTGCAGGGGCTGGATCCCTGCTTCTACTCCGTCGACGACGAGCTGGCGGCGGCGCTGAGGGCGGCGGGGTGGTCCTCGGTCCAGGTGGCCGAAGAGACCGTGATCCCCCTGCCCGACCTGGCGTTCACCGGCAAACGGTTCCAGGATGTCCGCACCGCCCTGAACCGGGCGCGCAAGGAACAGGTGACGGCCACGTGGACGACCTTCGCCGAGGCTCCCCTGACGCTGACTCAGCAGATCGTCGCCATCTCCGAGGAATGGGTGGCCGACAAGGGTCTGCCCGAGATGGGTTTCACCCTCGGTGGAATCGACGAGCTACGCGATCCCGAGGTGCGTTTGCTGCTGGCCGTCGACGGGGACGACGTCGTTCACGGCGTGACCTCGTGGCTCCCCGTCTACCGAGAGGGTGTGCTCGTGGGCCTCACGTTGGACTTCATGCGCCGCCGTACCGGCGGCTTCCGTCCGACGACCGAGTTCCTCATCGCCTCCGCCGCGCTCACGGGCAAGGAGGAGGGCTTGGAGTTCCTCAGCCTGTCCGGGGCACCGCTCGGGCACGGTCGACGTGAACCGAGCGGGGACGGCCCGCCCGCGCCCCGGGACGCGTCGTCGTTGACCGGTGTCCTGGACCGCGTGGGGGAGACGCTCGAACCCGTCTACGGGTTCCGCTCGCTCCTGGCGTTCAAGGCCAAGTTCCACCCGGAGTACCGCCCTCTACATCTGTGCTACCCGGATGCGGCGACGCTACCGGCGATCGGTGTCGCGGTGGGACGGGCCTACCTCCCGAAGGTGGGACTCGGCCAGGGAGCCCGCCTGGTGTCCACACTGAGGCTGGCTCACACCACAGCGGGATGACCCGCAGGGCTGCACCGGTGCCACGGCTCTACTGCGGATGCCGGAGAGCGGCCACCGCGTGGTCCTTCGAGGGGTCCTTCTACGAACCCACTCGACGAGGACCGGCGCCGACCATCGCCATCCGCAGCGATGATCGGCGTCGGCCGTAGAAGCAGGCTCTAGGAGACTGCTGAACAAGCTGTGA
>NZ_JAALED010000436.1:5126-8791 GCF_014145155.1 Dietzia sp. B19
ATCATCTGGGCGTTCTGGGGCGCCGAGTTCGGCCAGCAGTACTTCGCCGGCTACCTCATCGAGAAGTCCCTCGCGGTGGACAACGTTTTCGTGTGGGCCATCATCTTCGCCCACTTCGCCGTCCCGGCCCAGTTCCAGCACCGCGTGCTGTTCCTGGGCGTGCTCGGGGCGCTGGTCTTCCGCGGGATCTTCATCGCCGGCGGCGCCGTGCTGATCGCCAACTTCTCCTGGGTGCTCTACCTCTTCGCCGCGTTCCTCCTCTACACGGGCGTCCGGATGATCCGCCAGCGCGACGAGCACCTCAACCCCGACCAGTCACGAGTCCTCACAGCGTTCCGCCGCCTGATCCCCATGACCGACACCTTCCACGGCCAGCGCCTACTGGTCCGCAAGGGCGGGCTCATCATGGCCACTCCCCTGCTGGCCGTGTTGGTGCTCATCGAGACCACCGACATCATCTTTGCCGTCGACTCCATCCCCGCCATCTTCGCCGTCACCGACGAGGTGTTCCTGGTCTTCACCGCCAACGCCTTTGCCATCCTGGGCCTGCGAGCGATGTACTTCCTGCTGGCCGACCTCATCCACCGCTTCGTCTACCTCAAGATCGGGCTGGCGCTGATCCTGATCTGGGTGGGCATCAAGATGATGCTCAAGATCGACGTGTTCTACATCCCCACCGCCATCTCCCTCGCGGTCATCACGGCAGTCCTCACCGTCTCGGTTGTCGCCAGCCTGCGCGCCACCAGGGGCCAGGAACGTCAGGGGCTGCCCACGCCGGCCGACCCCCCCTTCAGGGTCGCCACCGCCGAGGAGGACGCCGCCCTCGACCCCCTCTGGCGGGCCCGGAGTGAAGCCTCCGCCGATGAATTCGAGAAGTCGTGACCGGCCGAGTTGTGCGGACTCGTGCTGCAGCTCGAGGCCAGCTGGCGATAGCATTCGAGACGGTCTCGGCGTGTCTGTTGCGAGAACCAGTCAGTCACCTCGAAAGTGCATGGGAGACCACATGCCCGAAGACCGTTCCACCGGAACTTCCTACCGCAACGGTGCCGGGACCACCTCGCTGGTCGCCGGCATCATTGCCGCGCTGGCCTCCCTGGTGCCCTTCATCGGCGGTGCGATCACCATCGCCGCCGCAGTGGTCGCCCTCGCCAGTGGATGGGTCGGTCTGAAACGAGTGGACCAAAGCGAGGCGTCGAACCACCGTGAGGCCGTCATAGGCATCGGTCTGGGACTGGCAGCACTGTTCGTGGCGTTCCTCGTCTTTGCCGCGACCAACAGCGCATAAGGGTCCACCTGACCAGGTCGATCACGCGCTATCCGGGAGATCCGCGTGGGGAAGTGCCACACGGGGAACGCCCTCCGGGGTGCGGTCTCGCGCCGATCGGCAGAGGTGCGTCGGAGACACGGCCGCACGTGCGGTGCACTCCCCATCCCGCCTAGGAGACTGCTGAACAAGCTGTGATCTTGGCCGCGAGAGCGGTGGGCGGGGTGGGGGCATGGCGGTGTGGCTTTTTCGCGGCTGCGGGGGCTGAGGTATCTGGTCCGGAGATGGGATCTGGCCGGTGGCCGCGGGTCGTGTTCGGCGGTCTGCCGGGGCGGGAGTCCTCGCCCGGGCGGGCTGGTCAGGCCAGGGCCCAGGTTCCGTTCTGGTGGGTCAGGCCCATCGAGAGCAGTCGGCGCAGGTTCAGGGCGGCAACGCGGTGGTGGAGCCAGTTGTTGTTCTTGTCGACCCCGCGGTACGGCACGCGGCGAGCGCCTCGGGTCAGCCAGGCGATCGAGCGTTCCACCATCGGTCGGTGCTGGCGGTAGACGGTTTGGAAGTCCTCGCCGCTGGCGCGTTGGCGGTGCTGGCGTTGCAGCAGGTGGTGCTCACCGAGTTCTACTTTGCGGCCGGCGGCTGAGGTGGTGCATCGCTGGCGCAGGGGGCAACCACGACACGCCACGCCGAACGTGGCGTTGCCCTTCGCCGAGAGCCGTCGCGTGATGTTGCCGGGACAGGTCAGCGTGCCCGCCGCCGCATCGAAAGTGAAGTCATCGAGGGTGAACCCGCCCTCGACCGCGGGCCGTAGCGGCCACGGCTTAACCAGGGGCAGCCATCCTTTACCGGCGAGGGTGCCCAGCATGTCGCCGCTGGCATAGGCGGAATCGCCGAGCACCTCGATCTGCTCGCCGGCGCCGATGGTGGGATCGGCGGTGACCAGCCCCGCACCGACCGCAGCATCCGAGTTGGCCGGGCCGTTCGTCTTGGTCAGCGAGCACATCGTGGTCAGGCCGGTGTCGGGTTCGACCACGATGTGGGCCTTGAACCCGTCCTGGCGGCGTTGTCGGGTCTTGTGGGCGTGCCGGGCATCGGGGTCCACGGTGGAGATCACCCGATCCGGCGCGGTGCGGCGGGCGATACGCCACCGCCCGTCAGTGCCATCAGAACCGTCGGCCGGCTCGACGTCCTGGCCGGCCACCAACGCCAACAGCGCCACCGCCTCGGCCGGTCTGCCCCCGGCGGCGGTGATCGCCTCCACATCCAGAGCCTCAAGCAGTGCCAGAGCATCGCCCACCAGGGCGGAAACGAGCTCGTCCCGGGCAGCCTGGTCATCCCAGGCGATGCGGGGCTTACCGGCGACGGTGTAGTCCTGCCCGCACAGCGCCGCCAACCGGGTGCACTCGGTGGAGATAAACTCTCTCGCCCCGGGCACCTCGCGGCCCACCCGGCGGATCTGCGCGATGAGCTGGGCGATCGTGTCCTGACGGGCCACCGCGTCATCCAGGACCGTCGAGTCCAGGGCGCGGCGGGTCTTGGTCTTGACCGCACCGGTCTCGGCGATGACCTGGCGTACCACCTCGAAGATCCGCTGCGGTCGGTCACTGGCGGCCAGCCGGCGCCGCCAATACGTCAACGTCGAGGAGTCGAAACCCTTCGCATCGACCGCGTACCCGCACGCGGCTTTCCACCGCAGGTCGAATGTCAACGCATCGACCGCCTCCCGATCGGAGTGCCCGAACAGGGCTTGCAGCACGATCACCGAGGCGATCACCTCACCCGGGATCGAGGGCCGGCCCCGGCCAGAGGGAAACAGGTCGGCGAACAACTCGTCCGGGAACAGGCGGTCACGATGCTCTGCCATGTCAAGCCCCGGGTTTTGTAGAGGGTGGTTATCTGGCGTCGACGAGGTCGTCGACGGGCTCGGGTGACGGTACGACCGCCGCGTGCTGTGCTTCGTATTCGGCGGGTGGGACGTAGCCGATCTCGCCGTGAATCCGTCGATGGTTGAACCAGTCGATGTACTCGGCGACGGCGATCTCAAGGTCGTCGATGTCTCGCCACGGCCCCTTGTGGCGGTTGCGGATGAGCTCGGCCTTGAACAGCGAGTTGAACGCCTCCGCGAGGGCGTTGTCATAGGAGTCGCCCCGTGAACCCACCGAGGCCACCAGGTCCTGTTCTTCGAGCCGCTCGGTGTAGCGCAGCGCCCGGTACTGCACGCCGCGGTCACTGTGGTGAATCAGCCCGCCCAGGTCGTCGCCGGCGTGGGTGCGCTGCCAGATCGCCATGTTCAACGCGTCCAGGGCCAGGTCGGTGTAGAGGTTCTTGGACAGCTGCCACCCGACGACCATCCGCGAGTAGACGTCGATGATGAACGCCGCGTACACCCACCCGGCGTAGGTGCGGA
>NZ_JAALED010000436.1:8801-17990 GCF_014145155.1 Dietzia sp. B19
GCAACGCGAACACACTGCCGGGCTCGAGCAGATGCCCCGCCACCGACTCCACATCCAACAGTTCCCGCTGCCGATCCGACTCACCCTGCATGAGGCACATCATTTCAGTGCCACCCCAACCTCGCAGGCCAGCCACGCCACTTGTTCAGCAGTCTCCTAGTCGTTGCCGGACCGGGCTAGACCCGGACCCGGCTCCAGCCCGCCGTCTCCTCCGCCGCGCGATGGGTTTGTTCGAGGAACCTCAGCACCACGGCGTCGGGATCCGCCGCCTGTCGCACGAGGTGGTACGGCAGCACGTACTCACCCAGCTCGGCGCTCCAGTACGCGGGGGCCTCGACCGCCGGATGGGTGTCGTACCCCTCGGGGTGGGGATAGGCGTACGCGTAGAAGCTGCCCTCCTCCGCACCACCCGGCCAGTACCCCGCGCTCGACACCTCGTCGCTGTAGGCCTCGTGCATGACCCGGTCCGGGCAGTTCGGGACGCCACCGGGATGCTCGGGGGCGGAGCGTCCGGAGAACCGGGTGACGGCCAGATCGAACGCACCCCAGAAAAAGTGGACGGGCGAGGACTTCCCACGGAACCCACCGCGGAACGTCGACAGGACGCCGTGCGCGCTGACCAGCGACCTCCAGAAACGGGCCACGGCGTCAGCGTCGTACGACGCGTGCGTGGTGTCCTCGGCGAACGGGATCACCTCCGGCAGCTCGACCGGGGTCCCGACGATCGGCACGTCGAACCCGAGATCACCCAGGTGGCCGGTGTACTCGGCGTAGAAGTCGGCGACGGTCCGCGGCTCGAGCGCCATCCGGCGGGTGCTGCCGTCAGTGACGAGGAACAGCAGGTCGTGGCTGACGAAGTCGAAGCGGATCTCCAGACCGCGGTGTCCGGCGACCATCAGGGACGTGGTGAGCCCCCGCGCGTCCACGTACAGCGGGACGCCCCACCAGTGGTTGATCTCCGGCCCGAGGGCCATCCGCGTCTTGCCGACGATCTGGGTCCACAGGTGAAGTGTGTCCCTGGTGTCGATCCACGATTCCAGGGGCAGGGCCGGCCAGGGCTCGTCTCGGGTCTCCATCGACACATGATCCCCGATCTCGGGACCGGACGGCACCCCTATGCATCATCCGAAACCCTGCGTCACCCGAAACCCTGCGTCACCCGGGTCGACGGCCGGGGGCCCGGTGCCGTTGGACGGCGTCGTGGTTGCCGCACCGGGCACTGCAGTAGCGCCGCTTACCGTTCCGGCTGGTGTCGACGAACACCTCGGGACACCCCGATCGGAGACAGGCCCCCAGACGGCCGCCCTCCGACTCGACCGCGAAGATCGCCAGACCGCCTGCGGTGATGGCCCGGACGCGCTCCACCACGTCGTCACCGTCGGCCGCGAAGTGCAGGTGGGGCTTGTGCCCGTCGTGCGTGCTCAGGGACGGCCTCGACGCGGCCGAGTCCAGCAGCTCGTTGATCGCGTCGCACGTGGAGTCCACGTCCGGCGCCGAGAAGGGTGCCCTCAACCACAATGCCCACTCCTGTAGGCGGGTCGACCTCGCGTCGTCGAGATCGGGCCTGCGGACGCCGTGGGCGCGAAGCACGCCGACGGCCATATCGGTGTCCCACTCCCGGGCGCCGAGTGAGGCAAGTTCCGCCGCGAGAGTCGGGCCGACCATATTGCCATGGTTGAACTGCACTGACCCATTGCACCACAGTCAGCGCATGACCACAGCAGCCTGTTCGCCCACCGACGTCGATCACGACCGCGACCACGACGCCCCCGTTCCGCAGCCTGCGGATCCGGACGCGCACCAGCACGAATGGCTGACCCGCTCCTCCCACCGCACCAGCGAGGGCACTGTGACCTACGAGTCCTGCCACTGCGGCGCGCATCGCGTCCTGCGCGCCGGCGTGCCCGTCGCCCGGGTGTAGGGAGAGGCGACGCTCAGGGCGAGGTCGAGATCGAGCGCTCCTTGACCTTGAACCAGATCGAGAAGTCCTCGGCGGCCCGACGTACGACGTCGTAGTTCGAGCCGCCGGTGAGATCGTTGAAACTGTCCCGCACGCCGTCGACTCCGGTCGACCGGGTCTCCTTGGGGATGCCGAAGCCCATCTTCCAGTCGGCGAAGCTGCGCTCGGCTGCAGGTTCCGTCAACAGGACCCGGACACGACTGTGCCTGTCATCGGCAGCGATGCGCGTCATCAACTCGTCGATCGCGGCCGGAGGGCCTTCGAGGAACTGAATGAAGCAGTTGTTCCTGAAGAGGAGGACGCCGGTGATCCCGGCGGCACGATTGCGCTCCCGGGAGGTGAACAGAATGGACTCCAGATCACCCGGCAGCATCTTCCGCACCGGCACGCTCGTGTACACCAAATACTTCAGTTGTCCGCTCCCGGGCGACGTGGGGAACTCAGCGTCCAGCGACATTCAACTCTCCCTCGCTCGCATCGGAAAAGTACAGATCATTCAGGCTGGAGATCGCCTCGTCCAGGGATCCGGACTCGCCCTGCGGTCTCGACATCCTGTCGTAGCAGGTGAAACTGCCGTCAGAATTCTGATCGATGTACCCCACGAAGTTCCCGCGGAAACTACCGACGAAGAAGCTGTCTTCTACCTGGGACCATCGTATTTCTTCGTATCCTTCGATTGCCGAAGTCACTCCCACCCCTTTTCTTCCTTGACAAGGTGTTTCACCCACTGCCGTACACGTCGAGAAGAACGTGGCCCGAGCCACGTCACCGGGAGACGCTGCCGCCGCGCGCGGCCGAAACAGGGATGGGCACGCATCGACGTGTCACCCGATCCCACAGTGCTCTTCTTGCCTAAGAACTCACATCCTGCTGAAGCTATCCGTCATAGCGGCACACCGGGCCATCATGATGCGCGTCGGAAGACTGCGCCACCGATGGCATCGGTCGCGTCCGGAACACGGGCGAGTGCGATCCCGATGACGAGCGTGGTCAGACCTCTCCCGGCCGCGATACCGTCCGGCCCAGTCGGCGTGACACCGCGGCGCCCCACGGGGTGGTGAGCCGGGCCGCGGTGAGGAGGCCCTCGTCCTGCAGCACTCGGTGGACCGGGCCGCGGGTGAGCGCTCCGCCGGAGAGCACCACCGCGTCGTCCGCCCAGGCCCAGGCGAGGTCGACATCGTGCGTGGCCATGAGGATCGCGGCCCCCGCGGCGCGAAGCGACTCCAGCGCCGCGAGCAGGTCCTCACAGGAGAGCGGGTCGAGCCCGGCCGTCGGTTCGTCGAGAAGCAGGACGCGAGGCCGCATCGCCAGCGCACCCGCCAGGGCCACCCTCTTGCGCTGCCCGAAGGACAAGTGGTGGGGGACGCGGTCGGCGAGGTCGGTGATCGCCAGCGCCGCCAGGGCCTCGTCGACCCGGTGGGCCACCTCGGCGCGATCCAATCCGAGGTTCACGGGGCCGAAGGAGACGTCGGCCCGCACGGTCGTGGCGAAGATCTGGTCGTCGGGTTCCTGGAGCACCATCTGCACCGACTGCCGCAGGCGGGTGCGGTCGGCGCGGCGGTCCCGGACCCGCTCCCCGTCCAGCTCCAACTCCCCGGCCTCGAGGCGGTTCAGGCCCACGAGCAGCCGCATCAGGGTGGTCTTGCCGCTGCCGTTTCCACCGAGAAGCGCCATCTTCGCCCCGGCGGGGATCGTCAGGTCGGCGCCGTCGAGCACGGTGTGGGTGTGACCGCCGAGGGCATCGAGACGCCGGTAGGAGAACCGGGCACCGCGCAGCGCGAGGACGGTCACGTCATGACCCCCAGTATCGAGACGGACACGAGAACCAGACAGATGACGAGCACGCGGGTGGCCGAGACCGGGTCCGCCTCGGCGAGCACTGCGGTCTGGCCGCGCTCGGCGCGCATGGACATGGCGTCGTCGATCGCCCGTGCCCGCCTGACGGACAGGACGAATACCGAGGCGAACTGCGTCCCGACCGAGCTGATCGCGGCCCGGGCGGTGCGGTGTCCGAGCCTGAGGTCGTGGGAATGCCGCAGCGTGCGCGCGGAGTCGATGAGCAGGCCGATGAGCCGGTAGGTGGTGTCCACGACGTGAGCCAGCGGGGCGGGCAGTCCGGCCCGCCGGCCGGCGGCCAGGAGGTCGGCGACGGGCGTGGTGCACGCCAAGGTGATGGTGGCGGCCGTCGCGGCGATCGCCCTGCTCACCGTCCGCCAGGCGGTGTCGACCCCGGCCGGATCCACCACGAGGCGCCAGTCCACCAGGTCCAGCACGAGGGGACCGATTCCCAGGGCCAGGAACGCGACGGGGGCGAGCAACGCCGCGAGGTAGATCCTGGCGGGGACGCGGGCCAGCGCCAGGGCGCACACACAACAGACAGTCAGGATCGCCACGTGGCCCACCGGTGGCGGCACGAGCAGTGCCGCCACCAGCAGACCGCCGAAGAGCAGCAGCTTCTCGACTACCGGGAGGTCCGACCAACGGTTGTGGGACGCCGCGAGTTCGAGTGGGTTCACCTAGGGCTCGGCCGGTCAGTGCCCGGCCGGACCCGTGGCCGCCGCCGACGGGGTCGCCGCACCCGTCACGCTCTCCCGACGCTGCCTACTACGTGTCCGCAGGACGCCGAGTCCGTAACCCACGATCCCGCCGCCGATCCCGGCCTGGAGGGCGAACACCCCCGATTCGACCTCCCCCGGCAACTCGGGCAGAAGCGGCTCGAACCATGGCTCGTAGTCGGGAGAGACCTGGCTGATCGTCCCCTCCGCCTGCCCGTCCGCACCCTCGAACTCGCCGCCCGCACCAGCGCCATAGACCAGGGAGAACACCGCGATCGCGAACGCCACGGCGACCAGCCCCACGAGCACCCACACGCTGACGTGCTTCTTCCCGCTCATCGCACCGACTCCGTGGCCTCGACCTGATCGGTACGGTCCTCGAGATGCGCGAAGGTCCCCGCGCCGGCGAGTCGCGCCCTCCGGAAGAAGCCCACCAGGTCGAGCTCGCGGGAGGCGATGCGCAGGAGCACGCTGACGATCACCACGACGATCAGGGCCTCGACGATCGCCAGCGGGATCTGGGTGATGGCGAAGACGGCGAGGAACTCGGCCATCGAGTACCACAGGCCGTGCTCGGCGCTCGGGAACGCCAGTGCGAGCTGGGCGCTGGTGACGAGATACGTCACCAGGTCGGCGAGGAACGCGGCGACGAAGACCGCGCCGAGCAGTGGCACCGCGACCCGTCGACACAGGACGAACGCGCCGTAGGCGACCCACGGCCCGGCGACCCCCATGGAGAACACGTTCGCGCCGAGCGTGGTGATGCCCCCGTGCGCGAGCAGCAACGCCTGGAAGATGAGCACCACGGTGGCGACGAAGGCCATGACGGGGGGCCGGAAGATGATCGTCCCCAGGCCGGTCCCGGTGGGGTGTGAGCTGGAGCCCGTCACCGACGGGAGCTTGACGGCCGACATGACGAACGTGAACGCCCCGGCCACGCCGAGCAGGACGCCCGCCTCCGGTGTCCGGCGGACCGTCCTGATGACCTCGCGCGCGCCGTGGATCACGAACGGTGCCGCGACGGCCGTCCATGCCAGGGCGTGCGCCGAGGGGAGAAAACCCTCTGCGATATGCATCTACCTGAGACCTTTCTGCCCGTCACCTCGCGGGCACTCGTGGTGGCAGCCACGGCCGGTCTCCTGGCTCACGGGTTCCCCCGGCCCACCCCAGTAGGGATGGACCGGATCGCCGCGGGTCCGCCTTCCCACCCACACAACGCGTGCGAGCAGTGGCACAGAGGACCTGCGACATCATCCGTTCACAGTGGCGAGGGCCGCCCCGGTCTCACACCGGGTTCCCGAGCACCGCAGCTGAGCAGATCCTAGCCCCCTCCCGGGTGCCGGCTCAGTACCGCACCGACTGGGCGTCCGAGACCAGACACATGCCACCGACGGACTTCAGAAGGGGGCGCAGCGCCAGGAGGACCTCGTCGATCCGGTCGGGGTCGACCGCCACGAGCACGAAGGTGTTGTCGAAGGTGGAGAAAGGGTCCCCGCCCCGCTCACCGTGCTGTCCCCGCCCGTAGATTCCCGGGATCACGGTGCGATGGGTCAGGCCCAGCGAATCCAACGCGCCGAGGAACCTCCCGGCGACCCCGGATTCCACCACCAGTTCGATCCGTTTGACGTCTCTCATGGGATCTCCTCGCCTCAGGCGCCCAGGTGCTGGGCGACGGTGTAGTAGAGCGGAATGCCGAGGACGATGTTGAACGGGAACGTCACGGCAAGAGCCATTGTGAAGTACCGGGACGGTCGCGCTTCGGGGATCGCGTAGCGCACCACGGCCGGGACGACGATGTAGGACCCGCTCGCCGCGAGCACGGCGAGCATGGTCAGGTCGCCGACCGGCAGCCCGGCCAGTGCACCCAGGGCCAGCGCCATCGATGCTCCGATCAGGGGCATCACGATGCCGAACCCGATCAGGAACGGACCCACGTCCCGGACCTCGCGGAGTTGACGGGCGACGAGCAGGCCCATCTCGAGCAGGAAGAAGGCCAGCAGCCCCTTGAACATGTCGTCGACGAACGGGGACATGGCCTCGCCGGCGTCGGCCCCCACCATGGTGCCGATCACGAGCGACCCGATCAGCAGCAGGTGCGCGCCGTCGGTGAACGCCTCGTGCAGGATCGCCCGCATCGACAGGGGTGCTCCCGACGCGGGACCGGAGGCTCCGGCCCCCGCGACGTCGCCCGCCATCTGGGCTGAGCGTTGACGTGACCGTGCCCAGGTGGCGAGAAGCACCGCCATGATGATCGCGGGCGATTCCATCAGCACCAGGGCGACCGTCATGTACCCGCCGGGTTCCTCCCCACGGGCGGTCACGAACTGCGTCGCGGCGATGAACGTCACCGCGCTGACCGACCCGTAGGTGGCGGCGATGGCGGCCGCATCGAACTCGTTCACCCTGCGCCGCAGGACCAGGAAGCCCAGCGCAGGGATCACCAGGGCCAGGAGCAGGGCGATGCCGATCACCGCCGCGGCGCGGCCGGTCAGACCGGTCTCGCGGAGAGCCTGTCCACCCTTGAACCCGATCGCCATGAGCAGGTAGAGCGACAGGAACTTGGTGACGGGGGCCGGGATCTCCAGGTTGGAGCGCACCGCGGCGACGAACAGCCCCAGGAAGAAGAACAGGATCGGCGGGTCCGTGAGGCTGCCGAGAATGCTGAGGTCCATCGAGTCTCCCCTGATCTGACCGGAGTCCGTACGCCGCCGAGCGGGGCGAGCGGATCTCCGTCGTGGCGCGCGGGCCGACTGTTCCGAGCGAGTAACGGGAACGACAATACACGACTTGCAAGACATGTATTGCAACAGCCTAAATCTATGTCGTGTGTTGTGGCGCGGCGCAAGGGCCGGCACCGCGGGAGATCGGGCACCGTGGACGCCCACATGCGTACCGTGATTCGCGTCAGGCAAAATGGCACTCGGAAGTCGTCGGTGATGGGGTGGTGTGGTGGCAGAGTGGACGTTTCTCACCAATCACGCGCACGTCCTGCTGTGCATCGCGCAGGATTCCGAGACGCGACTGCGCGACATCGCCGATGCGGTCGGGATCACCGAGCGCGCCACCCAGCGGATCGTGGCCGAACTGGAAGAGGCCGGGTACCTGCAGCGCATCCGCGACGGGCGCCGTAACCGCTACAGCCTGAACCGAGACCTGCCGCTGCGCCATCCACTCGAACGGGACCACATGGTCGGGGAGATACTCAGCGTGCTGGGGGCCCCGCGAAAGGGTGCTGGCGACGGCAACGAGTGACCCGTCGGCACTGCTCGTGGCGCCCCGACAGCGTGGTCGACCACTACTAGAGGCCCCCAGGGGACGATCTGGTCGGCTTCTCTCTGCAGTTGATCGAGTTCGGAGATGTCATAGGGGCTGAGCACATCCACCGTCACCACGTCCGGACGAACGGTCGCTTTCTGCACCACCGCGGATTCGGTGTTGCTCAGCCAGCGTCCCGGACCTGCGCGGCCCACACCCTCGTAAGCGAGCTCGTCGACATGGGGACCAACACCACGACGAAGAGCAACGTCACTACGGGGTACGCCCTACGCGACGTACTGTGTTGCGGAGCGGTCCGACCTTGCACTGGTCGCAATTCCGGTCACGCCAGAGTGTTCACCACACCCAGCGCGGCTCAACCCGCCAAGGAGGCATGGCATGAGCACTACCCGCGAGCTTCGCGCCGAGGTCGAGGTCGACGCCCCCGTCGAGCGCGTGTGGGAGGTCGTCACGGATACCTCCGTGCTCGTTCGGTCGTCGCCCGAACTCGTCGCGATGACACCGCTGCTGCCGGGAGGCTTCCGGAAGGGCCAGCAGTACATCGGCTGGAACCGCCGCAAACTGGTCGTCTGGCCAACCCGAAACGTTGTGATCGAGTTCGAGCCACACAAGCGTGTCGCCTGGGACACGAAGACCAGCGGCGCCCGCTGGGCCTTCGAGCTCCAGCCGACGCAGACCGGTACCAAGCTGGCCCAGCGTCGGTCCGTGCCGGGCAAGCTCAATCCGATCGGCCGGTTCTTCGCCGCGACGCTCCTCGGCGGGGGCCCGAACCACGCTGACGAGCTCGAGACTGCACTTGGCACCACGCTGGAGAGCATCAAAGCTATCGCCGAGGCCTGACCAACCGACTCGTCCCCACGGGTGGACTTCGCCAGGGATAACTCTCTTGCGACTGGGCAGTAGCAAGAGGAGCAATGCGCGGGAACGGCTACTTAGACGACAGCCCGCCGGCAGAGTTCGGAGAGACGTCTTCCGCTACCTCACGGACCGACCACACCCTGATCTGAAGTGGACAGCCGGTATGGTGAGTCCGGGTCTACCCGCCCAGTAATCGACCGGATGAGCGTCCCGCAGGGAGACTCGAGTGTAGATGCCGCCCTCGGAAACCACGAGCACAGCCTGGCACCTCGGCCTCCGTGACTGTGGTCGAACTTTCAACTCTGAGTTCCACCTACCCCGCCCCGCCCCGCCGCTTCGCCGCCCTCTCCGGATCCGAGGCGTACAACCACGATTCGGCCTCCCCCGGCCGGACCAGCGCCCGGCCCACCAGGATCACCGCCGCCTGCCGCAGACCGGCGGACTCGACCGCGTCCGCGATGTCGGCAAGTGTGCCCCGCAGCTCGACGCGGTGCGGGCGGCTCGCATTGGCCACCACCGCCACCGGGCAGTCCGCGCCGT
>NZ_JAALED010000437.1:0-1142 GCF_014145155.1 Dietzia sp. B19
TCCCACACGTAGGAGTACTCGGCGAGGGTCTCGCGCGGCATGATCCAGCGGTCCCCGGCGGCGTCTATGGCGTCGCGGTTCCCGTGCTCGTCGACCCACGTCCGGACGGTCTCCGGGTCGTCGCCGTCGCCGGGGCCGCCGGGGAGGTGGCTCCAGTCGATCACGCCGGGGCCGTGCTCGCCGTGGCCGGCGGGGGAGCCGTTCCAGTTGGAGACCATGACCTCGGTGCGCCCGCTGTCCGGCTGGAACCGGCGGACCACGCCCGCGCCGGTGTCGGCGTAGTAGACCCAGCCGCCGTGGGCCATCATCCCGCTCGGGACGCCGTCGACGCGCTCGTAGGGCAGGTCGATGTAGCGCCGGGTGGTGCCGTCCCCGTGGAAACCGTTGCCCTCCTGGTGGTCGCGGTTGAAGTCCACGCGGGCCACGTGCCCCGGCCCGCTGCACCCGCCCTCGGTGTCACCGACCCCGCAGCCGTCGAGGACGTAGTACGCGTTGACGGCGTCGTGCAGGATCCCGGTGCTCAGTGGGTTGCCGTGCAGCATGTCCAGGTGGCTGCCCTGACGGGGCCACACGCACCGCGAGATCGTGTCCGACCAGTACTCGGCCGGGCACTGGTGCTCGGGGATGTCGTCCGGCGGATCGTGACTCAACCCCGGCTGCGGCCAGTCGGCGAGATAGGGCTTGTTCTGGCCCGCCAGGGCGAAGGTCTCCGGGGAGAAGAGCGAGGGGCCCATGAAGTTGTTGTCGCGAAAATGCGTATCGCGCTCCGGGTTGAGCACGAACTTCATGTCGCGGACCTCGTTGTTGGAGTCGTTTGACACGGCGAAGAACGAGCCGTCCTCGTTGAAGGCGATCCCGGAGGGCCTGGCCGTGAAGTGCTCCCCGTACCCGTCCCGCAGCGTGCGAGCCGAGGAGGCGTCGGCCGGGTCGATCACGGTCAGAGAGTCGTCGGCGGCGTTGGTGATCCACAGTTCCGCGGTGCCGGGCCGCACGGCGATCGAACTCGGATCGGCGAGCAGCTCGCCCACCAGCACCGGTTCGGGACCCGGAGCCCCGCGGTCCCCGGCGGCGTCGGCGGGCTCGGCGTCGGCGGAACACCCACTCGCCAGGAGCACGAGGGCGGCGGCCGCGGCCATCACCGC
>NZ_JAALED010000438.1:0-1892 GCF_014145155.1 Dietzia sp. B19
CGTGCGACCACCCGTCGCACGTTGGTGTCGACCACCGGGACGCGCTGCCCGTGGGCGAAACACGCCACCGCGCGGGCGGTGTAGTCACCGACGCCCGGCAGCGCGAGAAGGGCCTCGACGTCGGTGGGGACCTCGCCGCCGTGTCGATCGACGACGACGAGGGCACACTCCTGCAGTCGGAGGGCGCGGCGGGGATAGCCGAGCTTGCCCCACATCCGGATCACCTCGGCGGGGGATGCCTCGGCGAGCTCGGCCGGGCCGGGCCACCGCTCGAGCCACGCCCGCCAGACCGGTTCCACCCGCGCCACGGGGGTCTGCTGGCTCATGACCTCGCAGAGCAGGATCTCCCACGCGCCGACACCCGGGCCGCGCCAGGGCAGGGGACGACCCGCACGGTCGAACCAGGACAGCAGGGCGGAGGGGTCGAGAGAGGTCACCGTGCCTCCCCGGGAGCGGGGTGTGCACAATATGAGTCATGCCTCATACCGATCCCATCAAGGCCTGGGCCTCCCTCCGCGACGGTAATCATCGATTCGTCGAGGGCGAGATGCGTCATCCCGGTCAGAATACCGAGCACAGGGAGACGCTCGTCGCCGCCCAGCACCCCAAGGCCGTGCTGTTCGGGTGCTCGGACTCGCGGGTGGCGGCCGAGATCATCTTCGACCAGGGTCTCGGGGACCTCTTCGTGATCCGCACCGCCGGCCACATCAGCGACTCGGCGGTGCTCGGGTCGATCGAGTACGCGGTCCACGTCCTGGAGACCCCGCTGATCGTGGTGCTCGGTCACGACAGCTGTGGCGCCGTCAAGGCCACGGTCGATGCGCTCAACACCGGTGAGATCCCGCCCGGGTTCCTGCGTGACGTGGTGGAGAAGGTCTCACCGTCGATCCTCAACGGGCGCCGCGAGGGTCTGAGCACCATCGACGATTTCGAGGCGCGCCACGTCCTCGAGACCGGCGAGCTCCTGCAGCAGCGCTCCAAGATCATCAGCGACCGGATCGACGCGGGGCGGCTCGCGATCGTCGGTGTGACCTACAAGCTCTCGGACGGGCGCGCGTATCTGCGCAGCGCGCTGGGGGAGGTCGAGGACACCCCCCACGGTCCGGGTGAGGAGATGATCGCGGTCTAGGGACACGCCGCGAGGGGGCTCCGGTGCGGCGCCCCCTCGGCCCTAGAGTTGGGCCCGTGCACGAACCCCAGGGCTCCCTACCGCGCGAAGTCTATGTGCGGCGCCGCGTCGCAGCCGTCGCCATCGCGGTCGTCGCCGTCCTGGCCGTGGTGCTGGCGCTGTTCCTGGCCTCCCGGGACAGCGGGACGGACACGCAGGATTCGGCGGCGGGTGGCGAGGTCGACTCGGCCGAGGCGGCCACCACCTCGGAGACCACGACGACCGAGACCACCGCCCGGGACGACGGCGGTGCCTCGCGGGGCCGGTGCGCGGACGAGGACCTGAGTCTGGAGGTCTGGTCCGCCGAGCCCAACGTCCCGGTCGGCGAGGATGTCCGGTTCTTCGTCAACATCCTCAACACCTCGGACACGACGTGCGACCGCGACCTCTCCGAGGCGCCGCTGTCTTTCGAGGTCTACCGCCTGGACACGAACGTCAAGGTGTGGTCGAGCATCGACTGCACCACCCCCCGCGAGGACGACGAGGTCGACCTCCGCCCCGGTGAGCCCGAGCCCCGCCAGATCGACTGGACCGGCCGCCGGTCCGCGGAGGGCGCCTGCTCGGAGGCCGATCGGACCCCGGTCGAGGTGGGCGCCTACCAGGTCTACGCGCTGGTCGGGAACGTCTTCAGCCCGGCGGCCACCTTCAACGTGGTCGAGGGCGACTGACCGTCCGGGGTGTCGGGCGCGACTGGCATGTGAGGCAGACGCCGCGGACGCCGTCC
>NZ_JAALED010000439.1:0-1240 GCF_014145155.1 Dietzia sp. B19
GTCGCTCAGCCCGGCCCCGCAGTCGCGGCAACGCTCTCCACACCCCGCGCCCCCTCCACAGTCAGGACGGATCACGCAGTCCGACGCCGCAGAAGCCGGGCCGGCGGGGCCGATACTGCGTGTTCATGAGCACAGACCGACCTCGCCCACCCGTCATCACCTCGTCCGAACTACTCGCCCGGGGTTACAGCCGCCGAGCGCGGGAGCACGCAGAGCGCACCGGACAGCTCTACCGTCTCCGTCACGGTGTCTACGTGCCCGCCGCCGACCTGCCCACCGGTCCCGACGAGGCCGAAGCCATCCTCGAGATGCGCTCGCGTGCCTCGGCGAGGTTCATCAGCCCCGGCACGGTGATGTCGCATACTTCCGCGCTCGTGCTGCACGGTCTGCCCGCCCAGGATCTGGACACCCGGCGGGTCACCACGACCAGGCACCGGCCGGGCAGCGGGAGCAGGCGGGGCGAGAGCGCGATCTGCCACAGTCTGGATCTCGGTGACGCCGTGACGGAACTCGATGGCATCCCGGTCACGACTCCGGCGCGGACGATCGTCGACGTGGCGCGGACGAGCCCGTTCACCGGTGCTGTCTGCGCTGCCGACCAGGCCCTGCGACATTCTCTGTGCACCCGGGCCGAACTGGCGGCCGAACTCGACGCCGCCGCCGGGAGAGTCGGCATCGCGCGGGCCCGCGCGGTGGTGGCATTCGCGGACCCGGGTGCCCACTCGGTGCTCGAGTCACTGAGCCGGGTCGCCATCACCCGCGCCGGACTCCCCATGCCCCGGCTCCAACACGAGTTCGTCCTCCCGGACGGGTCGCGGACCTTCGTCGACATGTACTGGAAGGAATGGGGACTCGTCGGGGAGGCGGACGGGTCGGGGAAGTACGGGATCGACGACGGCGAGGCGGGCGTCCGCCGGAAGCTACGCAATGAGAAGAATCGCCAGAACGAGATCGAAGCGCTGGGCAACATCTTCAGGAGATGGCAATGGGAGGACTACCGGCGTGGCCGGATCGTGCCCCTCATCCGCGAGGCGATGAGACTTCAGGAGTCACTCGGCCGGGGGCCGCGCCGCGTGGCGTGAGGGCGGCTGCAGTACGCGTACCGTCGCCGACTCGGGGAGGATCGCCGGCCACGACACTCGCCAGTCCGTGCAGCCGCTGATGCGCCTGGCGTCTCGCGCACGCGTCTGGCGTCTTGCTCGCGCGCGTGTCCACCTCTTCCGCAGCCGCCCGCCGCGAG
>NZ_JAALED010000440.1:0-13491 GCF_014145155.1 Dietzia sp. B19
ACCCCGGCGGACCGGCATGCAGAGCTCCTGCGGCGCACGTCGTCCTGACGTGTCGGGCCGGGGCCGGGCACCTGCCCCAGAGTTGCCGCCCCTCGCCGACTGCCCGCCCTAGAGTTGCAGCCGCGCCAGCCGTCGTGCGCGTCGCCGTGCCCGCTGGAGTTCCGCGAGAAGTGCCTTGCCGGTCCACTGGCGGCGATCGGGTCCGGCCCGTTCGGCCTCGTGCACCAGCTCGACCATGTGCGCACACGCCGGCGTCTCGACACCGAGGTAGCGACCCATCCGCACCACCTCCCCCTGGAGGATGTCGATCTCGGTCGGTCGGCCCCGGACCAGGTCGTCGTTCATCGACGACGTCCCGTCGGCGTCGACCCGCATGACCGCCCTGGCGAGCCTGCGGAACACCGGGGTGGGCAGCCGCATGACGGCCGGCAGCATGCCGGCGGGTACCGCGATGGGTACCCGGGACACCACTCCGGCGGCGGTGAAGACCCGGTTGGCCTCGGCCTGACAGAGCGCGACGCATCTGCGCAGGTCCCGGTCGAGGAGTTCGGTCCGCAGCGGGAGGCCGGACAACGCCTGGACCGCGTTGTTCATGTTCAGCAGGACCTTGCCGTGCAGTACCGCCTGGATGTCGTCGGTCGCGCGCACCCGGAGATCGGCCTCCTCCATCACGCGCAGGAGCGGGGCGGCGAGGGGATGCTCGGCGATCCGGATCTCCCCGGTGCTGGTCCGACGGTAGGTCGCGGGGCCGGTCCGCGCGACGTTGAAGGGGATGATCCCGGCGATCACCGGTGTGGCGTCCACGCCCTCGCGGATCAGATCGGCCGAGTGCAGACCGTTCTGTAGGCCCACCACCAGGGATCCCGGACGCAGGTACGGGACGAACTCGGCGGTGGCGGAGGCGGTGGAGCCGGCCTTGGTGCACACGAGCACCACGTCCGAGCGTCGGACGGCCACCGGCGTCTCGGCCAGGGTGAGCGCCTCGGCGGGCACGTGGAGGCGGTCCTCCACGCCCTCACCGGACTCCACGGTGAGTCCGACCGCGCGGATCGGGTCGAGGACATGAGGGCGCCCGACCAGCGTCACGTCGGCGTGGCGGGCGAGCCTGCCGCCCAGATAACACCCGACCACGCCCGCACCGATGACGGTGATGCGCAGCGGGGTGTCGGTGCCGACCATGGTGCTGGACGTTACGACATGCGCATCGGTCCGGCGGTGGGATCGCGCGCGTGCCCACCGGGTCGAGGGGATCTCAGTGGCGCCGGGGTCGCAGAACCACCTCGGTCGGATGGGCGTCGGGCCCCGAGTCGAGGGCGTGGCGCACCGCGGTGGCCACGGAGTCCGGGCTGAGGTGGGCCGACGGGTCATACTTCCCGCCCTCGGCGGCGACGATCGCCCGCTGCATGTCGGTGTCCACGCGTCCCGGATGGATCGAGGTGACGCGCAGGGCCGGTTCCTCGCCGCGGAGGGTGTCGGTGACGGCGCGCAGCGCGAACTTGGAGGCACTGTAGGAGCCCCAGCCCGGCTTGGCGGTGGTCCCGGCACCGGAGTTGATGACGACGACGTGGCCGCGGGCCGCGCGGAGCGCCGGGAGCAACACCCGGGTGAGCTCGACCACCGCGAGGACGTTGATCTCGAACGCGCGACGCCACTCGGCGGCGTCCGACTCGTCGATCCGCCCGAGGTCGGCCACCCCGGCGCAGTGGACCACCCCGTCGAGGGAGGTGATCCCGTCGGCGACCGATGACACCCCGTCGACCGTCGTCAGATCCGCGGTCACCACCCGGGCGGATCTGCAGGAGCGGGCCACCGACGCCAGTGCGTCGGCGTCGCGGCCCACCAGGATCAGGTCGTGATCCGACTCGAGCGCCCTGGCCGTGGCCGCGCCGATCCCGCGCGAGGCGCCGGTGATCATGACTGTGCCCATGTCCGGTGAGGGTAGACGCCGCGGAGGCTCAGCGGGCGGTCGCGGTCCCGTCGAAGGCGTCCAGGAGTGCGTTGAGGGCGGGGACCGCCGCCGACAGCGTCTCCCGGTGCTCCGGGGACAGGCGGGACAGGTGATCGGCGAAGTCCTGGTCGCGCGCCTCGAGCACCTGGTCGATCCGTGCCCGCCCGAGGTCGGTGAGCTCCACGCAGACGCCGCGGCCGTCCGAGTGGTCCCGCACGCGCTCCACGTAGCCCATGCTCTCCACCACGGTCACGGAATTGCTGGTCGTCGGGACCCGGACGTTCTCCAACCGGGCCAGGTCGCTCATCCGCAGCCGCCCGTGGCAGGCGAGCGTGTAGAGGATCGAGGTCTGTGCGCGGCTGAGGGCGTACTGGGTGTTCTGCCGCCGGACCAGAAGGTCCAGCCTGAGGAGGATGGGCCGGAACTCCGTCGCCAGTCCGCTCGTCACAGTGTCCACGCCGTGCCCCCTGACCCGTTCGTCCCCTCGGTCGCATGGGAGATGTAAGCACGTTCCGGGGCGGTTATGGGGCGTCATCCCGGGCCGTGAGGGATACTCTCGGCATGGATTTGTATCACCAGATCACCGGTTCCGGTCCCACGATCATCCTCATGCACGGTGTCTGCCACCGTGCGCACGCGTGGGACTCGGTCGTCCCGCTCCTGGCGGACCGGTTCCGGCTGGTGGTGGTGGACCTGCCCGGACACGGGGAGTCGGCGGATCTCCCCGACGCGGGTGACGTGCTCGAGTACATGATGGACCAATTGACTGAGCTCATCGCGGAGGTCGTGCCGGACGGGGAGCGCCCCCACGTCGTCGGGAACTCGCTCGGCGGCTTCCTCGCACTGGAGCTGGGGGCCCGTGGCCTGGCGAGCAGTGTCACCGCGCTCTCGCCCGCCGGGTTCTTCCGGTCCGACGCCGAGTGGCGCTACACGATGACCGTGTTCCACAGTCTGCGCCGGGCGGCCGGGAAGCTGGGCCGTCACATCCCCGTGGTGACCGAGAGGGCGGCGGGCCGTGCGGTGATGATGGCCGCGTTCTGCGCTCGGCCGTGGCGGTACCCCGCCGAGGCGGCGGCGATCGACGGCGAGGCGATCATCAGCAACACCGTGCTGGACCGGGCGGACCGCAGGACGTTCCTGTTCTCCGCGCCGGTGGACGAGGAGCTGCCGATCACCATCCGGTGGGGCCGGTTCGACCTGGTGCTGCCGGTCCGGCAGGTCTCGCTCGCGTCGAGGTTGTTCCCGCAGGCCCGGATCGAGATCTCGGCAGACGGGCACGTTCCGATGTCGGACGATCCGGAGGGCGTCGCCGCCTCGATCGCCGCGACCGTCGAGCGCGGGTTGGCGTATGCGGGGGCGACGAGCCGGGTCTGACGGCCCGGGTTCGGCGGCCCGTGTCCGGCGGCCCGGGTCAGGCGGGCCGGGTACGACGACCTGACCCCGCCCCCCGCCCCCGCACACGGACGATCAGGAACCCGACGAGCCCGCCGGGAGTGACCCCGCGGACAGCGACCCCGCGGAGAGCGACCCGGTCCCGCCGGTGAACCCGTCCCTCCACGCCACGACCGTCGACGGACGTGGCTGCGACGTCCCGCCGTCGGGCCAGTGGGAGGCGGGGTTCTCGATCGAGGCCCCGTCCTTCTCCCCGGGGTGCTGGACGTTGACGATCGCGCGGTCGGCAAAGACGAGCGGACCGCAGGTCTCCGCACCGATCGGCACGGTGAGGAACAGCTTGGTCTCGCCCCGGGTCGGCCCCTCTGTGGCCACCGAGTAGAGCCCGTCGTTGAATCCGAGCGCGTTGCCGTCGGTGGACACCCACAGCCCACCGGAGGGGTCGAAGGCCACGTTGTCCGGGCACGAGATCGGGCTGACCTTGGACTTGTCGAAGCCGCCGAAGTAGGTGTCGGCGGCGGCGGGGTCGCCGCACACGAGGAGCAGGTTCCAGCCGAAGGTCGTCCCGGCGTGGTCGTCGGTGATCTCGACGACCTGCCCGTGCTTGTTGTCGTGCCGGGGGTTGGCCTCGTCGACCTGGCCGACGGTGCGGCGGGTGTTGTTGGTCAGCGCCATGTACACCTTGCCGGTCGTGGGGCTGGGTTCGACGTCCTCCGGCCGATCCATCCTGGTGGCCCCGACGGCGTCGCCCGCCATGCGTGTGTACACGGCGACCTGCTCCGCGGTCATGCCGGTGACGTGGGAGACGGCGTTGCCGGCCGCGTCGACGGTCATGAGCGGGATCCAGCCGCCCGTCCCGTCGAACGCGCCGTCCGAGGGGAGCGTGCCCGACCCGTCGATCTCCGACTCCGGGGAGTTGCCGGTGAAGGTGGCCACGTAGAGCGTCCCCTCGTCGAGGATCCTCATGTTCTGGGTCCGCGCCGCCGCGGTCCGTCCCGGCACCATCTTCCGGCTGGAGACGAACTTGTAGAGGTAATCGAACCGCTCGTCGTCGCCCGAATAGATGACGACGGTCCCGTCGGCGGTCACGTGAACGGTCCCGCCCTCGTGCTTGAACCGCCCGAGCGCCGAGTGCTTGACCGGCGTGGAGTCCGGGTTCCAGGGATCGACCTCGACGATGTAGCCGAAACGGTTGACCTCGTTCGGCTCGGCGGCCAGGTCGAAGCGGCTGTCGAAGCGCTCCCACTTGCGGCCCGACTCACCGACCGCCACGCCGTAGCGACGCAGGGCCTCCACACGCGCCGGGTCGGTCACGGAGCCGGTGGTGCCGAAGTACTGGTTGAAGTTCTCCTCGCCGGACAGGACTGTTCCCCAGGGGGTGTGGCCGCCGGCGCAGTTGTTGAGTGTTCCCAGCACGCGGGTCCCGGTGGGGTCGGCGGTGGTCCGGGTGAGGGGGCCGACGGCCGGGCCCCGCAGCTCGAACGGCGTCGTCGCGGTGATGCGGCGGTTGTAGGACCCCATCACGGGATCGAGCCCGCCGTCGGACGGCCTGCTGGCGAGCTCCACCACCGTCATGCCGTGTGCGGCCCAGGCGATCTCCACCTGCTCGCGGGTCGGGGCGGCGGAGTCGTACCCGCGGAACATCATCGGCTCGGTGGTGTACTCGTGGTTGACGGTGAGCAGGAACCGGTCGTCGCGGTCGTCCATGGGGAACAGGACCGCCAGGTCGCAGTTGAAGCCGTACTGCACCGCCTGCGCGGCGGCCGTCTGGTTCTCGAAGTCGAAGCCGGGCGCCCCGGGGACCACCGGGTCGCCCCAGCGGATCACCACGTCGCTGGAGTGCCCGACGGGCACGGTGACGGCGTCCGCGGTGTTGGGCTCCACGGGGAGGAAACCGGTGTCGAGGGTGCCCCCACCGGTCGACCCGGGTGCCCCGGCCGAGCCCGTGCCGAGGGAACCCTGCGCGGCGACGGAGGCGGGCAGGACCTGGGTGGCCCCCACCGCGAGCGCGACCACGCCCGCCGCCTTGAGCGCCCCCCGGCGGCTGATCTCGGTGGCGACGTCCCCGAAGTACGGGTTGTCGCTCGTGTTGGGGACCGGCGCCGCGCACTGGTCACCGCACTTGTACACACAGGTCAGGTGCTGGCGGTTGGAGATTCCGGGGGTGGCGATCGGAAGCAGACTGCGGACGGACAACGGTTCTCCCTGAGGACGTGTGCGCCCCACACGGGCGCACGAGGACGCTGTGACCCTAGGGAGCGCGGGCGACGGCGCGGGCGTGCTGAGGACACGTGCGGATGAACTGTGGGCGCAGTGCCGGTGAACACCGGTCCCGTGACGCTACAGTCGTCGTGACAACCCTCAATCTCGGATCGTCCGGCACGTTCCTGCCGGTGAAGGGAAGGATCTCTCCATGGCTACGGTGACCTTCGAGAACGTGTCCATCATCTACCCGGGCGCCGCACGGCGCAGTGTGGACCGACTCGATCTGGAGATCGCCGACGGCGAGTTCCTGGTCCTGGTGGGACCGTCGGGCTGCGGGAAGTCCACCACTCTCCGCGCGCTCGCCGGGCTCGAGGACGTCTCGGCCGGACGCATCCTCATCGGTGACAGGGACGTCACCGGGACGGAGCCCAAGGACCGGGACATCGCGATGGTCTTCCAGAACTACGCGCTCTACCCGCACTACACCGTGCGCGAGAACATGGGTTTCGCGCTCAAGCTGGCCAAGGCCTCCAAGAAGGAGATCGCGGAGCGGGTGGACCGCGCCGCGGAGATGCTCGACCTCACGGACTACCTCGACCGCAAGCCCAAGGAACTCTCCGGTGGTCAGCGCCAGCGGGTCGCCATGGGTCGGGCGATCGTGCGCAACCCGCAGGTGTTCCTCATGGACGAGCCGCTGTCGAACCTCGACGCCAAGCTCCGGGTGGCCACCCGCGCCCAGATCGCCAAATTGCAGCGTGACCTGCGCACCACCATGATCTACGTGACCCACGACCAGGTCGAGGCCATGACGATGGGGGATCGGGTGGCGGTGCTCAAGGACGGCATCCTGCAGCAGGTCGACACCCCGCGCGAGCTGTACCACAACCCGGTCAACGCCTTCGTCGCCGGCTTCATCGGATCGCCGTCGATGAACCTCTTCGACGCGCCCGTCTCGGACGGCAGAGTGGACCTGGAGGGTTTCGCGGAAGAGGTCCCGCCGGGGTCCGGACCGAGGGTCACCGTGGGCGTGCGGCCGGAGCACCTGCGGATCGCCGGGGACGGTCACGGGTTGGAGGTGACCGTGGACCTGGTCGAGGAGCTGGGGGCGGACAGCTACCTGCACTGCTCCACCGCGGACGGGCACCCGGTGGTCTACCGGGCCGAATCGGGTGACCACCCGGGTAAGGGCGAGACCATGTTCCTGGCCGCGCTCGACGGCGAGGTCCGCTTCTTCGACGTGGAGACCGGCCTGCGACTGCGGTGACCGGGTGCGCCGAGGCGCGCCACAGGGCTCGATGAGGGCGGCAGTGGCGGGCTGCAACATCTGTTGTTGCTAGAGTGTCGCGTGTGATCTGAGTCTCGCGGCCCACGGGCGGCGGTACGGCGGGGAGTCGGCGATGGGACCGTCCATGGTCCGACGCCACAGGCCCCGTGTGGGTTACGCTCAGCGGGACCTCAGAGAGACCCGCGTCACAGTGAACCCGGGATCACCCGACCGCCGGCACACGTCGGCGGTAGGCGAGACACGACAGTAGGAGAGAGCGCATGGCCGTTCACGGCAGGTTCCTCAAGGCGGCGGCGGCCGCATCCATGGTCGCGGTGCTCACCGCGGCCTGTGGCAACGGTGGTGGTGACGAATCCGACGAGCAGGCGGAGGCCGGCACCTCGGGCGTCGGCCCGATCACCTTCGCGATGGGCAGCAACGACACGGACAAGCTCCGTCCCGTCATCGAGCAGTGGAACGCGGAGAACCCCGACCAGGAGGTCACCCTCCGTGAGCTCCCCGCCGAGCAGGACGGCCAGCGGGACACCCTCACGCAGTCCCTCCAGACCGAGAGCGGCGAGTACGACGTGTTCGCTCTCGACGTCACGGACACCGCGTACTTCGCGGCCAACGGGTGGCTGCAGCCGATCGAGGGCGACACCGAGGTCGACACGTCCGGCCTGATCGAGGCCGCCGTGGACTCCGCGACCTACAACGGCACGCTCTACGGCATCCCGCAGAACACCAACGCCCAGCTGCTGTACTACCGCACGGACCTCCAGCCGGAGGCGCCCGCCAACTGGGACGCACTGGTCGCGTCCTGCGAGGCCGCCGAAGGCGCCGACGTCGACTGCCTGCAGACGCAGCTCAGCCTCTACGAGGGCCTCACCGTCGCCGCCACCCAGTTCATCCACAGCTGGGGCGGTCAGGTCGTAGGTGACGACGGGCAGACCCCGGAGCTCGACACCGATCAGGCACGCGCCGGCCTCACCGCCCTGGTCGACGCCTACCAGAACGGCGTGATCCCCCCGCAGACCGACGCCTTCACGGAGGAGGAGACCGCGCAGGCCTTCCTCGCCGGCGAGACCATGTACTCCTACAACTGGCCGTACATGTACGAGTCGGGCCAGTCCGATCCCACGTCCCAGGTCCAGGGCCGGTTCGAGGTCGCACCCATCGTCGGCCAGGACGGCGCAGGCCGGTCCACCCTCGGCGGCTACAACAACGCCATCAACGTGTTCTCCGAGAACAAGGCCACGGCGCAGGCGTTCCTCGAGTTCATCATCTCCGAGGACGTCCAGATGGGCTTCGCCGAGCAGTCGTTCCCGCCGGTCCTGTCCTCGATCTACGACGACGAGGCGCTGCAGCAGGAGTTCCCGTACATGCCGGCCCTCAAGGCGGCTCTCGAGAACGCCGAGCCGCGCCCGGTCACGCCGTACTACCCGGCGGTGTCCAAGGCGATCCAGGACAACACGTTCGCCGCGCTGCGTGGCGAGAAGAACGTCGAGCAGGCGCTCACCGACATGAGCGCCGCGATCGACCAAGCGGCTCAGTGACACCAGAGTCTGAACAGCAGGTATGACATCACCGCGCTGATGGGCCCCGGGTAGCATTCCCGGGGCCCATCGGCCGTCGTGGTGAGGGCGGGTGCGATCCGATGAGGAGCTGCAGCGATGACGACGAGTGAGAAGTCCCCGGCGCCACTGGTCGAGAAGAGATTCGACTGGCGTCCGGTGTGGATGGTGGGCCCCGCGCTCGCGATCCTCGCGGTGGTGATCGGTTACCCGGTCGTCCGTGCGGTGTACCTGTCCTTCCAGGCCGACCGCGGCCTCGATCCCGCCACGGGGATGTTCTCGGACGGTGGGTTCGCCGGGTTCCAGCACTATCTCTACTGGCTCACCCAGGCGTGCCCGGCCCGGGGCGGCGACGGCACCATCCCCTGCCCGCCCGGTGTCTCGGCCGTCGACTTCTGGCCCGCCATGGGCAACACCCTGTTCTTCACCGTCACCACCGTCTCGCTCGAGACCGTGCTCGGCTTCGCCATGGCGGTGGTCATGGGCAAGAGCATCTGGGGACGCTCGCTCCTGCGCGCGGCGGTCCTCGTGCCGTGGGCGATCCCCACCGCCGTCACCGCCAAGCTCTGGGCGTTCATCTTCGCCCCCAACGGGATCGCCAACACGATGCTGGGCACCAACATCGCCTGGACCACCGACCCGTTCTACGCCCGTATGGCCATCATCATCGCGGACGTGTGGAAGACCGCGCCCTTCATGGCGCTGCTGATCCTCGCCGGGTTGCAGATGATCCCCGGGGACGTCTACGAGGCGGCCCGAGTGGACGGCGCCTCACGGTGGCAGCAGTTCACCAGGATCACGTTGCCGCTGGTCCGGCCGGCCCTGATGGTGGCGATCCTCTTCCGCACCCTCGACGCGCTGCGCATGTACGACCTGCCCGTGATCCTCGTGTCGGCCAACTCCGGCTCGCCCACCGCGACGGTGTCCATGCTGGTGGTCAACGAGATGCGGATGGGCAACTTCAACAGCGCGTCCGCCATATCGACACTGGTGTTCCTGCTGATCTTCGCCGTGGCGTTCGTCATGGTGAAGTTCCTCGGCGCGAATGTCGTCGATGACCGCACCGGCAAGAAGGAGGAGATCCGGTGAGTCACCGAGCGCCTGAACCGTCCACGTCGTCCACCACGCGGCCGCCCACCTCGTCGTCGTCACACCCCGGTCTCCACGATCGGGACAACAACGACGACCTCCGGCCGCCCCGCAAGCCACTCGGCCCGAGGATCGGCACCTACATCGGGGCCCTGCTCATCCTGATCTGGGGGCTCGCGCCGTTCTACTGGATGCTCGTCACCGCGTTCCGCGACAACCGGTTCGTGTTCTCCGCCAGTCCCGTGCCCTCGCACCTCACCCTGGACAACTTCCGTGAGGCACTGGCCACGGACGCGGGCAACAACTTCTTCGGTGCGATCATCAACTCGGTGATCATCAGCTCCATCACCACCGCGCTGGCGCTTCTCTTCGGCGTCTTCACCGCCTATGCGCTCGCGCGGGTGGACTTCCGCGGGAAGTTCCTCGTCACCGGCGTCATCCTGGCCGCGTCGATGTTCCCCGGCGTCGCGCTGGTCACGCCGCTGTTCCAGCTGTTCACCGACATCGGGTGGATCGGCACCTACCAGGCGCTCATCATCCCCAACATCTCGTTCGCGCTGCCCCTGACCATCTACACCCTGACCTCGTTCTTCAACGACCTGCCCTGGGAGCTGGAGGAGGCGGCGCGCGTCGACGGCGCCACCCGCGGCCAGGCGTTCATCAAGATCATCCTGCCGCTCGCCGCGCCGGCGTTGTTCACCACCGCGATCCTGGCGTTCATCATCACGTGGAACGAGTTCCTGCTGTCGCAGCAGCTGTCCAACTCCTCGACCGAGCCGGTCACCGTGGCGATCGCCCGGTTCTCCGGGGTCAACCCCTACATCCCGCCGCACGCGGCGATCATGGCGGCGGGTGCGCTCGTCACCGTCCCGCTGGTGATCATGGTGCTGATCTTCCAGCGACGGATCATCTCCGGCCTCACCGCCGGCGGTCTGAAGAGCTGACCGGTCGTGGCTCGGAGCGGCGGGGACGCGCTCGGGACCCGGCAGCGGCTGGAGGTCCTGGGCGGGTTCGTCGGGTTCTTCACCGTCCTCGCGCTGGTCAACGCGGTCGGCCTGATCGTGGTCGGGCGCCCGTCGATCCTCGCCTCGTTCGTGCTGGTGCTCATGCTCGCGGCGTCCGGTTACACCTTCCGCGTGTGGCGCCGGGCCGACCGCGCCGTCAACCGCGGCTGAGTCCGCCCCTCAGCGACGGAGCCGGGCCGTTAGCGGCCGTCGCGCCAGGCCACCAGCGACTCCACCAGATCCAAGGGGTAGTCGGGCCCGTTCAGGCCCACGGTGAACAGCGTGACGCCCTCGGCCAGCAGGGCGTCCGCCGAGCGCCGCGCGTCGTCGGCGGAGGCGGCGCCGCCGATCTCGGTGGAGCGCTCGATCTCAGCCGGGTCCCGACCGACGTCGGCGCAGTGCCCGGCCAGCACCCCGGACTTGTGGCGGTAGGTCTCCACGTCCACGAACGAGTGCCAGATGTCGGCGTGACGGGCCACGTGCTTCAGGGTCTTGCGCTCGCCCCCGCCGCCGAGGAGCACCGGGATGTGCCGGGTCGGGGGAGGGGTGAGCGTGGCGAAGCGACGGTCGATCCGCTCGAGCGAGTCGCCGAGGTCGTCGAGACGCGACCCCTTGGTCCCGAAGTCGTACACGTACTCGGCGTAGTCCCGCTCGAACCACCCGCTGCCCAGGCCCAGGATCAGGCGGCCGCCCGAGATGTGGTCGACGGTGCGGGCCATGTCCGCCAACAGGTCCGGGTTCCGGTAGCTGTTGCAGGTGACCAGCGCGCCGATCTCGACCCGCTCGGTCTGCTCGGCCCAGGCGGCGAGCATGGTCCAGCACTCGAAGTGCGCGCCGTCGGGGTCGCCGTAGAGCGGAAAGAAGTGGTCCCAGTTGAACACCACGTCGACGCCCGCGTCCTCGGACCGGCGGACGGCATCGCGCAGGAGACCGTAGTCGGGCGCGTGCTGCGGTTGGAGTTGGACGGCGATGCGGACCGGGCGGTCGGTGTTCGGGGTCATGCGCCCAGTCTGGTCCGTATCGCCGCCCGGCGCACCCGACCCGCGATGTCGCCGGGTGCACACGAGTCGCGCACCCGGGCGCGGGTCGGATACACCCCGGCCCTCGCTACCGCTCGCGTTCGAGGAGGAACCAGAAGTGCTCGCCCTCGTGGAGGGTCCCCCGGCCGTTCATCACGGCCAGGAGGGTGTCGGGGTCGACGACGGCGAAGTGGTCGATCACCGGCAGCCGGTCGTACACCATGGAGGCGCACGGGCGGCCGCGGAACGAGACCTCCCAGAGCGAGGCGCCGCCCCCGCCGGTCGCGGAGGTGTCCGGGACGACCGCCCCGGACTCGTCGGTGACCAGGATCGGGTCCACCTTCCGCGGGTCGGTGAAGTCCTTGCCCCACCAGCGCATCTGCCCGAGCATCGCGAACATCGGGTGCCCGGTGTCGAGGCCGGTGCCCTTCCACCGGGTCCCGGCGATCTCGTCGATCCCGGCGGGCTCCAGTGAGTCCCACAGTGCCGTCACCCTGCCGGTGGGGACGGTCTCCAGGGCCCGGATCGCGGCCAGCTCGTCGGTGTGCGGCGCGCTCACAGCCCGTACGTCTTCCCGATGATGTCGCGCTGGACCTCGTTGGTGCCGCCGTAGATGGTGGACACCACGGCCTGGCGGACGAGGCGCTCCATGCCGTACTCGGTGGCGTAGCCGTAACCGCCCATGGACTACATGCACTCGAGGGTGACCCGCTTGCTCAGCTCGGAGGCCTTGAGCTTGGCCATGGAGGCCTCGCGCGGGAAGAGTGCCTGGGGGTCGGACTCGTCGATCTTCCTGGCCACGGCGTAGACCAGCAGGCGGGTGGCCTCGATCTCGGTCGCCAGGTCCGCCATCCGGTGCCGGATGACCTGGAACGTGCCGACGGGGCGGCCGAACTGCTCCCGCTCGCGGATGAACGTCAGGCAGTCGTCGAAGGCGCGCTGGGCCACGCCGAGCTGCATGGCGGCCAGGATGAGCCGCTCGGTGTTCAGGCCGGTCATGAGCTGCTTCCAGCCGCCGCCGACCTCGCCGATCACCGAGTCGGCGGGCAGGCGGACGTCCGTGAAGTACAGGTCGTTGACCTCCTTGCCGCCCATGGTCTCGATGCCGGTGATCTGCAGGCCCTCGATGTCGGCCGGCACGTCGAACATGGTGATGCCCTCGTGCTTGGCGCCGGACGAGTCGGTCCGCGCGACAAGGAGGATCCTGTCGGCGAAGTGGGCGTTGGAGCACCAGGTCTTCTGGCCGGTGATCACCCAGTCGTCGCCGTCGCGGACGGCCTTGCAGCGCAGCGCCGCGACGTCCGACCCGGCGCCGGGTTCGGACATCGAGATGGACAGGGTCCCGCCCTTGACGACCAGGTCGAGCGCGCGTCTGCGCTGCTCCTCGGAGCCGAACTTCTGGTAGGCGGCACCGGTGATGAGGGTCGGGCCGATGCCACCGATGGGGGCGAGGCCGCGCAGCGAGTGCTCGAGCAGCAGGCACAGCTCCACGGCTCCGGCGTCGGCGCCGCCGTACTCCTCCGGGACGGTCAGCCCCAGCCAGCCGAGCTCGGCCATCTTGGCGTAGATCTCGGGCGAGTGGGTGCCGCCCTCGGTGGTGAGCTCCCGCCGCTTCTCGGCGCTTCCGACCTCGCGCGCGCAGAAGTCGTCGATGGACCTGGCGAAGTCCCGCTGTTCTTCGGTGAGGATGTCGAACACGTCTGGCCTCGGTTTTCTGTCAGGGGGTGACGGTGGCGGGCACAGTCGACTACTGTGGCCCGTATCACGGACGGTACATCAAATATATGTGATCGGAAACTGGAGGGAACCCGAATGACGACCACCGAACCCAGCAAGACCGGCCCCACGCTCGCGAGCCTGGATCCCCGCGACGGCACGGTCCTGGCGGAGTACCCGATCGCCGGACCCGAGGAGGTGGCGCTCGCCGTCGAGCGTGCGCGCGCCGCCGCCCGCTGGTGGGCCGCCCAGGGTCCGCGCGGTCGTCGGGAGTGGCTGA
>NZ_JAALED010000440.1:13547-15842 GCF_014145155.1 Dietzia sp. B19
CTCCCGCTCCGACGAGTTGGCCTCGCTCATCTCCGCCGAGACCGGCAAGCCGGACGAGGACGCGACGCTCGAGGTCATGCTCACGGTGAGCCACCTGGAGTGGGCGGCCAAGAACGCCGACAAGGTGCTGCGCCGCCGCTCGGTGTCCGCCGGACTGCTCATGAGCAACCAGGCGGCCTACGTCGAGTACCAGCCGTACGGCGTCGTCGGCGCGATCGGCCCCTGGAACTATCCCGCGTTCACCCCGATGGGCACCCTCTCCTACGCCATGGCCGCCGGCAACGCCGTGGTGTTCAAGCCCAGTGAACTCACGCCCGGAGTGGGCGTCTGGCTCGCCGAGGTGTGGAACTCGCTCGGCGCCTCCCAGCCGCTGTTCCAGACCGTCACGGGTGACGGCTCGACCGGCGCCGCGCTGTGCAGGGCGGGCGTGGACAAACTGGCGTTCACCGGGTCGGCCGCGACGGGCCGCAAGGTCATGGCCGCGTGCGCGGAGACCCTCACCCCCGTCGTCATCGAGGGCGGCGGCAAGGACGCGTTCCTGGTGGACGCCGACGCCGACCTGGACTCGGCCGTCGACCAGGCGGTCTTCGGCGCCATGGGCAACGCGGGGCAGACGTGCGCCGGCGTCGAACGGATCTACGTCCACCGGGACGTCCGGGACGCCTTCGTCCACAAGTTCACCGCGAAGGTCCGGGCGCTGACCCCCGGCACCTCGGTGACCTCCAGCTACGGCCCCATGACGCTGCCGTCCCAGATCGACATCGTCCGCCGACACGTCAAGGACGCGCTGGCCCGGGGTGGCACGGCCGTCATCGGGGGCGAGGAGTCGGTGGGGGAGCGGGTCGTCGAGCCGGTCGTGCTGGTCGACGTGCCCGAGGACTCCACGGCGATCACCGAGGAGACGTTCGGGCCGACCGTCGTCATCAACTCGGTCGCGGACCTCGAGGAGGCGGTCGAGAAGGCCAACGCCAGCAGCTACGGCCTCGGCGGCGCGATCTTCACCGGCAACCGCAAGCGGGGACTGGCGCTGGCGGAGAAGCTCGACGTGGGCATGGTGTCGGTCAACGCGTTCCTGGCCTTCGCCGGGATCCCCTCGCTCCCGTTCGGTGGGTCGGGCGACTCGGGCTTCGGCCGCATCCACGGCGCCGACGGGCTCCGGGAGTTCTCGCGGCCCAAGGCCATCACGGCACAGAAGTTCGTCGCCCCGCTCAACCTCATGACCATGACCCGCAAGCCGAGGGACATCAAGGTGGTCAAGTGGATGCTGGCCAACGTGCAGGGAAAGCTGTGATCTCCCGATGACCGCCACCGCCTCGAACAGGACGACGCCGGAGGAACTCCGGGACACGACGACGACGAGCTCCGCGGACGCGGGACGGCGCACCCTGCCCGGGGTGTTCGGACCGATCCCGTCCGAGCTGGTGGCCGACGCCGCCGTCGAGCACCCGCTCACGGCGTCGCCGCCGCTCAAGCCGGGCCGCTGGTACTGGCGGGATCTCATCGCGTCCCTCGACCCGGTCGCCGACGCGGCGGAGATCCACCGCATCACCTCCTCCTACGAGTTCCCCTGGGACTACCAGCGGGCACTCGAGCTGGCCCTGTACCGCACGTACTGTGTGCCCTCGGTGTCGGCGGTCCTGGAGCAGGCCGGCCAGTTCCGCGACAACCCCCAGAAGCGGTACGACGACACCGCGTTGCTGATGGTGGAGCTGGTCGAGCACGGGTACGACTCGCCGCGCGGCAAGGAGGCGCTGCGGGTGATCAACCGCCAGCACGCGCGGTACGAGATCACCAACGACGACATGCTGTACGTGCTGTCGACGTTCATCTACGAGCCGCTGGAGTGGATCGACGCGATCGGGTGGCGGCGCCTGCACCCCCACGAGCGACTGGCCGCGTTCCACTTCTACCGCGGGGTGGGGCAGCGGATGAAGATCGCCGACATCCCGGAGGACATCGGGGAGTTCCGCCGGTGGCGTGACGACTACGAGGTCCGCACCTTCCGCTATGACCGGAACAACGAGCTCATCGGCACGTACACGCTCGATCTCATGTGTTCCTGGTATCCGGAGGCGGTCCGCCCCGCGGTCCGCAAGGTGGTCCTGTCGCTGGTGGACGACGACATGACCCGGGCCTTCGGCTTCCCGTGGCAGCCGCCGGGACGACGCAGGGCCGCGTACGCCGCGCTGCGGGCCCGGTCCGCGGTGGTCCGGTGGCTCCCGGTACGTCGACGGGCGCTGGGGTCGAGCGCGACCGAGAACCGGACCTACCCCGGGTATCCGAACGGCTACCGGC
>NZ_JAALED010000441.1:0-2137 GCF_014145155.1 Dietzia sp. B19
ACGGCCGCCTGGGCGGCCGGAGGGGTGGAGGAAGGCTGATGGCGGACCGGATCGAACTGAGGGGCCTGCGGGTCCGTGGCAACCACGGTGTCTTCGAGCACGAGAGACGCGACGGCCAGGACTTCCTCGTGGACCTGGTCCTGTGGACCGACTTCACCGCGGCCGCGGCGTCCGATGACCTCGCCGACACGGTCGACTACGGTGCGCTGGCGCTCTTCGCCCGCGACGTGGTGTCCGGGGCCCCCCGCGACCTGATCGAGACGGTGGCCTCGCAGATCGCCGACGGGATCATGGACCTGGCCCCGCAGGCACACGCGGTCGAGGTGACGCTGCACAAGCCGCAGGCCCCCATCCCGGCCGAGTTCGCGGACGTCGCGGTGGTGGCCCGACGCTCGCGTGTCCACGTCGACGGCCCGGGTGTGGACCGGTGACCTGTCGGGCCGTGCTGTCGATCGGCGGAAACCAGGGGGATTCTCTCGACCTGCTCCGTGGGGCGGTGGCCGCCGCCGCCCGGGAGGGCATCCTTCGTCGCGTCTCCTCCGTCTACGCGACCCCACCGTGGGGCGGGGTGGAGCAGGATGACTTCCTCAACGCGGTCCTCGTCGTCGACCACCCCGGGTCCCCCCGCGACGTGCTCGACTGGGGCTTCGCCCGGGAGCGCGCCGCCGGCCGCACACGCGAGGTCCGTTGGGGGCCGAGGTCCCTCGATGTGGACGTGGTGTCGGCGGAGGTCGACGGGACGCCGGTGCACTCCCGGGACGAGTCCCTGACCCTGCCCCACCCGCGCGCCGCCGAGCGCGCGTTCGTCCTGGTCCCGTGGTCGGAGGTCGAGCCCGGGGCCCGGCTCGACGGCCTCGCTCTCACCGACCACCTCGACGCCCTGGACCCCGCCGAGGTCGCCGCGGTCCGCCGGACGCACGACCGGCTGGCCCCCGAAGGGTGGAGCCGCTGACATGACTCGCATCGCGGTGTCCACCCTCGTCCTGGTCGCACTCGTCGCCGGTGTGGCCGCCTACTTCCTGACCGGTTCGCTGCTCGGGTCGCTGCCGCCCCTCGGGTGGGGATGGGTCACGCTCCCGGTGGTGGCGGTGATCGACGTGCTGCTTGCGCTCCGGATCCGGTCCGCGATCTCCGACGGCGGGGTCGGTCAGGACCGCAGTCAGATGCACCCGTTGACGATCGCGCGGTGCGCAGCCCTCGGGCAGGCGTCGGCCGTGCTGGGGGCCGCGGCCGGAGGTCTGGGCGTCGGACTCGTCCTCTACTTCGCACCGAGGTTGGGTGAGCTGGCGGCGGCCAGCGCCGAGCTGCCGTCGTCCGTGGCGGTGCTGGTGTCCGGGGCGCTGCTCGTGGGGGCAGGTCTGTTCCTCGAGTCGTCGTGCGAGACCCCGCCCTCCGACGATGACGTGGGGGGACTGGCCCAGTCGACCTGAGCGGATCGAGCGGTCAGCAGACGGCGGGCATCTGGAGGAACACGCGCTGGTTACCCGTGTGACTAGTGGTTCTCTGCGTATCATGCGGGGCATGAGTTCCGACGGCGCGATCGACAAGCCCCGATCCGTCCGCCCCGTCCGCGGCGACGACCGCGGCCTGGCGGGGATCGCTCTCGGGGCGCTCCTGGTGCTGGCACTCATCGCGACCGTGGTGATGGTCTTCTCCGACAATCCGGTGTGGATGCGGATCGGCACCCTCTCGGCACTCTGGGCGGCGTTCATCGGGGCGTTCCTCGTGGCCCGCTACCGGCGGCAGGCGGCGGCCGAGGCGGCCCGGGTCCGCGACCTGCACACCGTGTACGAACTGCAGCTCGAACGCGAGATCTCCGCCCGCCGCGAGCACGAGCTCGTGGTGGAGAAGGACCTGCGCGACTCCGTGCGTGCGGAGACCACCGACTCCATCCACGCGCTCCGCCACGAGATCGCCGCGTTGCGGGAGCAGCTCGGGCAGATGGGCGTCACCCTGACCGACGAGCGTCTCGCCGTGGGTGGTGACACCACAGCAGGGGAGCTCGGCGCCGGGTCGTCACTGCCATCGGTGCCGTCCGAGCGCGTCGAACCACGTCGTCGAGCACCGGAATCGACCCTGACACCCCCGTTCGGGACCTCTCCGTCGGGTCGCGCCTCGACCACTCCCGCCTCGACCA
>NZ_JAALED010000045.1:0-5330 GCF_014145155.1 Dietzia sp. B19
CCGCCGCCGGTGTCTCCGCCGGTGTCGCCGCCGGGTCTCCGGATCCCAGGGTGGCCCGGATCGCGGCCGCCACCCCGGGGCCGATCCCGGGGACCGCACAGAGGTCGTCGATCCCGGCCGCCCGGAGAGCGGACACGGTGGGGAACTTCTCGAGCAGCGCGGCCCGTCGTGCGGGCCCGAGACCGGGCACCTGGTCGAGGACCGACGTCGTCATCCTCTTGGACCTGGCCCCCCGGTGCGCGCGGATCGCGAAGCGGTGTGCCTCGTCGCGCAGACGCTGGAGGAGGAACAGCCCCTCGCCGTGCCGGGGGAAGATGACCGGGTACTCCTCCCCGGGCAACCAGATCTCCTCGAGCCGCTTGGCGATCCCGATCACCGGGACGTCGGTGACGCCGAGCTCGGACAGGACCTCGGCGGCGGCCTCCACCTGGGGTCGGCCGCCGTCCACCACGAAGAGCTGGGGAGGGTAGGCGAATCGGCGGGTCGGGGTGGACCCGCCCGCCCCCGCGTCGTCGGGCTCGGCCCTGTCGTCGACGGGGCCGTCGGTGTCATCGGGGGTCACCGCCGGCTCCTCGTGGTGCCGCCGGAACCGTCGGCGGGTCACCTCGGCGATGCTCGCGACGTCGTCGGAGTGACCGTCGCCGGCCGCCTCGCGGATCCGGTAGAGGCGGTAGTCGCTCTTGCGGGGCAGCCCGTCCTCGAACACCACCAGTGAGGCCATGACGTCGGTGCCCTGGGTGTGCGAGATGTCCACGCACTCGATCCGGAGGGGGGCCGTGTCGAGCTCCAGGGTCTCCTGGATCTCCTGCAGCGCGGCCGACCGTGCGGTCAGGTCACCGCTGCGGCGCAGTTTGTGCTGGGTCAGGGCCTCCACCGCGTTGCGTCGGACGGTCTCGGCCAGCGAGCGCTTGTCGCCGCGCCGGGGGATCCGCAGCGACACACGGGATCCGCGCAGGGTGGAGAGCCAGTCGGCGAGCTCGTCGGCGTCCTCCGGGAGGGCCGGTACCAACACCTCCCGTGGCACCGCGGCGGCGAGATCCGCGCCCGAGTCTGCGCCCCCGGCCAGGTCGGCCTCCCCTCCGTAGAACTGGGCGAGGTAGTCCGAGACGACACCGGGGACCGCGAGCGCCGGGTCGAACCGGCCGTCGGCGTCCACCCCGTGTGCGTGCTCGACCACCCATCCGCGCTGGCCGCGGATGCGCCCGTTGCGGACGTGGAAGACCTGGACGGAGACCTCCAGCTCGTCGGCCTCGACGCCCACGACATCGGCGTCGGTACCGTCGCCCAGGACCACGGCCTGCTTCTCCATGGCCCGCCTCATCGCGCCGAGATCGTCCCGCAGCCGGGCCGCGCGCTCGAAATCCAGGTCCTCGGACGCCTCGAGCATCCGCTTCTCGATCCGCTTCATGATGACGTCGGTCCGGCCGGCGAGGAAGTCGCAGAGTTCGTCGACTATCTCGCGGTGCTCGTCCGCGGTCACCCGACCGATACACGGGGCGGCGCACTTGTCGATGTAGCCGAGTAGACAGGGGCGGCCGAGCTGGGCCTGTCGTCGGAACACCCCGGCCGAACACGACCGCACCGGGAACACCCGTTGGAGTGTGTCGAGCGTGTCCCGGATCGCCCACGCGTGGGAATAGGGACCGAAGTAGCGGGTCCCGGCCCGGCGCGGCCCCCGGTAGACGAATGCGCGCGGGAACTCCTCCCCCACCGTCACCGCCAGGAGCGGGTAGGTCTTGTCATCCCGGTACCGCACGTTGAAGCGGGGGTCGTACTTCTTGATCCACGTGTACTCCAGTTGGAGCGCCTCCACCTCGGTGGAGACGACGGTCCACTGGACGCCCGCGGCGGCGGTGACCATCTGTCTGGTGCGCGGGTGGAGCAGGGTGAGGTCGGCGAAGTACGACCCGACCCGGCTGCGGAGGTTCTTGGCCTTGCCCACGTAGATGACGCGGCCCTGGGCGTCGCGGAACCGGTAGACCCCCGGTTCCGTCGGGATGGAACCGGGGGCTGGGCGGTAGGTGCGCGGGTCGGCCACGACGCCTCAGCGGTCGGCGACGGTTTCGGGATCGGCGGCCGAGGGCTTGTACCGGCGGACCGTCTCCCGCATGGTGCCCATGGCCTCGACCGCGTCCTGACCGTCGACGGTGAGGATGGCCCAGACGCCGACGTGCTCGTAGGCCGGTAGTTCGAGCCGGGGCCACATGCTCGACCGGGGGAACGTGATCCCCACGACGTCCTGCCAGTCCCAGAGCCGCGAACGCAGTGGTCCGCGGACCTCGACCCCCTGCTCGCCCACCCGCACCCTGATCCGGAGGAGGGTGAGCAGGACGCCGGCGAAGATCAGACCGATCGCCACGAAGGCGAGCTGGTCGGCGATCCCGATGGTGACCCCGGTGTCGTCGCGGACCAGCACGACAGCCCAGACGACGTGGGCGAGGACGGTCAGGATCGCCAGCGCGATCACGGCGATCCGGAGTCGTCGTGGACGGTGCTCGAAGTCCCAGTGGTCGAGATCCGGGCGCTCGAGGTCCGAACGCCCGGTCATCGTCCGGCCCGCAGGTCGCGCAGGGTGACGGCCGCCCGGAGAGCGGCGGCGACCGCCTCCCCGCCCTTGTCCTCGGTGGCGCCCTCGTGCCCGTCACGGTCGCGGGCCTGGGCCTCGTTCTCGGTGGTGAGGACCCCGTGGGCGACCGGCGTGGCCTCGTCGAGCGCGATCCGGGTCAGGCCGTCGGTCACCGAGCCGCACACGTAGTCGAAGTGCGGGGTCGAGCCCCGGATGACCACCCCGAGGGCCACCACGGCGTCGTGTGACCTGGCGAGTTCCTGGGCGACCACCGGGAGCTCCACGGCTCCCGTGACACGGGCGACGGTGACCACCGCGCCGGAGGTCTCGGCCACCGCGAGGGCCCGGTCCATCAGTTGCGCGCAGATCTCGTCGTGCCAGGTGGAGGCCACCACGCCCAGCCGCAGCCCGCGGGCGTCGGGGATCACCAATTCCGGCCTACCGGTGCCGCTCATCGCCGATCCTCTCCGTTGGTGTCCGGGTCGATCCCGTCGTCCAGGCCCTCGAGCAGGTGGCCCATCCGGTCCCGCTTGGTCCGCAGGTACCGGAGGTTCTCCGGGGTCACCGCGGTGGGCATGGGGACCCGCGCCACCACCTCGACCCCGCCGGCACGGAGGGCGTCGGCCTTGGCGGGGTTGTTGGTCATCAGCCGCACGCGCGTCACCCCGAGATCGCGCAGCATCTGCGCGGCCAGGCTGAAGTCCCTGGCATCGGCGGGCAGTCCGAGGTCGAGGTTCGCGTCCACCGTGTCGCGGCCGTCGTCCTGAAGCTGATAGGCGCGGAGCTTCTGCACCAGGCCGATCCCCCGGCCCTCGTGACCGCGCATGTAGAGGACCACCCCGCGCCCCTCCTCGCACACCGAGGCGACGGCCGCGTCGAGTTGCGGACCGCAATCGCAGCGCAGCGAGTGGAAGACGTCCCCGGTGAGGCACTCGGAGTGGATGCGGACCGACACGGGCTCGTCGCCCGAGATGTCGCCGGCGACCATGGCCACGTGCTCGACCCCCTGGAGGACGTCGCGGTACCCGTGGGCGGTCATCGTGCCGGCAGGGGTGGGGATGCGGGCGGCGGCCTCGTGGATCACCTGCACCTCGTGCGCCCGCCGCCAGTCCTGCAGGGCCTCGATCGTGATCAGCGCGAGCCCGTGCTCGTCGGCGAAGCGCCGCAGTTCCGGGGTCCGGGCCATGGTGGTCGGATCGTCCTCGGACACGATCTCGCAGATCACCCCGGCGGGCCGCAGGCCGGCCAGGCGGGCGAGGTCCACCGCGGATTCCGTGTGACCCGGCCGGGTCAGCACCCCGCCGGGACGCGCGCGCAGCGGCACCACGTGACCCGGGCGGGTGAAGTCCCCGGGGACGGCTTCGGTGGAGGCCAGCATCCGGGCGGTGCGGGCGCGGTCGGCGGCCGAGATCCCGGTCGAGACTCCGGTACGGGCGTCCACGGTCACCGTGTAGGCGGTGTCGTGCCGGTCCTCGTTGATCGCCCGCATCGGCGGCAGATCCAGGCGGAGGCAGTCCTCGGCCTCGAGCGCGACGCAGACGTACCCCGACGAGTAACGCACGAGGAAGCCCATGAGCTCGGGGGTCGCGAGCTCGGCGGCGAAGATCAGGTCGCCCTCGTTCTCCCGGTCCTCGCTGTCCACCACGACCACGGCTCGTCCCGCCGCGATGTCGGCGATGGCGCGGTCGATGCCGTCGAAGGTGGTCACTGCTGCGGGTTCTCCTCGGTACTCATCAATCCCGGGCGTCGGCCGCGGGCACGGCCACAAGTATGGCGCATCCGGTCACCGGGACCGGCCACCGCGTCCACCGAGGAGACGCTCCACGTACTTGGCCAGCACATCGACCTCGAGGTTGACCGCGTCCCCCGGGGTCAGGCCGCCGAGGATCGTGTCCTCCAGCGTGGTGGGGATGAGCGAGACCTCGAACCACGGTTCGGTCTGGTCGAGCGCACTGACCGCCGACACGGTGAGGGAGGTGCCCGACACCGTGATCGACCCCTTCTCCACCACGTAACGGGCCAGGTCCTGCGGCAACGAGATGCGCACCACGTGCCACTGGTCGTGCTCGGTCCTGCTGATCACCGCGCCGGTCCCGTCGACGTGCCCCTGGACGATGTGACCCCCGAACCGCGCGTCCGCCCGCATCGCCCGCTCCAGGTTCACCGGGTCCCCGGGGCTCAGCGCACCCAGGGCGGTGCGGTCCAGGGTCTCGGCCATGACGTCGGCGTCGAATCCCTCTCCGGCGGTGAACTCCGTGACGGTGAGGCAGACGCCGTTGACGGAGATCGACTCCCCGTGACGGGCGTCCGATGTGACGAGGGGTCCGCGGATCCGCAGTCGCGCGGAGTCCCCGACGGTCTCGACCGATTCCAGCGTGCCGAGTTCCTCGACGATTCCGGTGAACATCAGTGTGGTCCTCTCGTGGATGTGGTCATGCGGTGCGCCTGGTCACGCGGTGCGTCTGGTCACGCGGAGGTAGACGTCACGACCCAGGGTCGCGCTCTCGCGCACCTCGAAGCCGTGGGCGTCGGTGAGCGTGCCGACCCCGGCACCCCGGACGGCGGACCGACCGTCTCCCAGCACGATCGGGGCGAGGTAGGCCTCGACCTCGTCGACGAGCCCGGCGGCGAGGAACGCCCCGGCCAGACGGGGGCCGCCCTCGACCAGGACGTGCTGGACGTCGCCGAGCATCGCGAGCGCCTCCGCGGGATCGCGGGTGGCCAGGTGCCTGAACCGGCCGTCGGAACCCCGCACGGCGGCGTC
>NZ_JAALED010000442.1:0-1127 GCF_014145155.1 Dietzia sp. B19
GGACCGGCGCGAACGGCGACATCGCGGCCAGGCAGCCGGCGATCATCAGCCGCGCCGGCTGGGGCGCCGACGAGTCCATCCGCTGCCGCAACGCCACCTACGACCCCACGCTCGCCGCCGCCGTCGTCCACCACACGGCCGGCAGCAACAACTACACCCGCGAGGGCTCGGCCGGCGTCGTGCGGGGCATCTACACCTACCACGCACGCAATCTGGGTTGGTGCGACGTCGGGTACAACGTCATGGTCGACAAGTACGGCCAGGCCTTCGAGGGCCGCCACGGTGGCCTCAACCGCAACGTCCAGGGTGCGCACGCCGGCGGCTTCAACGGCAACACCTGGGGGATCTCGATGATGGGCGACTACTCGACCGTCGCCCCGCCCGATGCCACCGTGCGCAAGATGGGCGAGATCATCGGCTGGCGCCTGTCGGTCGCCGGGGTCAACCCCAAGGGTTCCGACACCCACTACTCCGAGGGCACGTCCTTCACCAGGTACCCCATGGGCGCCGCGGTCCGGTTGCCCAACATCTTCGCCCACCGCGACGTCGGCAACACCTCGTGCCCCGGCGACGCGGGCTACGCCAGGATGGGTCAGATCCGCGACATCGCGGCGGCTTACGCCCAGAGCGGCGGCGGGACCCCGGCTCCGACCAACCCCACTCCCCCGGTCACCAACCCCGGGACGACCCCGCGGCCGGGCACCGGTGGGACGACGATCCCGGACGTCACCCAGGGCAGTGTCCAGGACGCGGTGACCTCCGCGCTCCGGACCGTGCTGTCCGGTGGCCGCCTCGACGCCGCCGCGCTGACCCGGATCCTCACGGGTGGGAAGACGCTGGCCGACATCCCGTTCGACGCCGGCTCGGTGCAGGCCGCGGTCGGCGGGGACCTGGGCTCCGTCGGGAATCTGATCGGCGGCGACTTCGCCAGGCTCGCCTCGCAGTTCGCCGGCCCGCTCGGACAGGTCCTCTCCGGCGTCCAGAGGTTCGGCAACGTGTCCCTGGTGAAGCACGAGAACGGTGCGGTCTACTCCTCCCCCGAGACGGGCACCCACCCGGTGTGGGGCGTGATCGGTGACGCCTGGGCCTCCCAGGGCTTCGAGCACGGACCGCTCGGCCTGCCGGTC
>NZ_JAALED010000443.1:0-1358 GCF_014145155.1 Dietzia sp. B19
GCGGGCTCGGCCTCGGCCGCGGGGGCGTCGGTCGCGGTGGCGTCGGCTGCGGGAGCCTCGGCCGCCGTCTCACCCTCGGGTGCCGCGGTCTCACCGGTCACCTGGTCGAGCTGCTCGGCCTCCCACTCGGCGAGAGGCTCGGCCTCCTCGCCGGTGGCCTTGCCCGCCTGTGAACGGGCCTTGAGGCCCTCGGCGACGGCCGAGGCGATGACCCGGGTCAGGACGCTGACCGAGCGGATCGCGTCGTCGTTGGCCGGGATCGGGTAGTCCACGAGGTCGGGATCACAGTTCGTGTCGAGCAGGGCGACGACCGGGATGTTGAGCTTGCGTGCCTCGCCGACGGCGATGTGCTCCTTGTTGGTGTCGACGATCCACACGACGGACGGGACCTTGGTCATGTCCCGCATGCCGCCGAGGGTGCGCGCCAGCTTGGTCATCTCACGCGTGAGCATGAGAATCTCCTTCTTGGTGCGTCCCTCGAATCCACCCGACTGCTCCATCGCCTCGAGCTCCTTGAGGCGGATGAGGCGCTGGTGCACGGTCTGGAAGTTGGTGAGCATGCCGCCCAGCCACCGCTGGTTGACGTAGGGCATCCCGACCTTCGCGGCCTCTTCGGCGATGGCCTCCTGGGCCTGCTTCTTGGTGCCGACGAACAGGACCGTGCCTCCGTGGGCGACGGTCTCCTTGACGAACTCGTACGCCTGGTCGATGTACGTGAGCGTCTGCTGAAGGTCGATGATGTAGATGCCGTTGCGGTCGGTGAAGATGAACCGCCGCATCTTCGGGTTCCAACGACGGGTCTGGTGACCGAAGTGTGCGCCCGCGTCGAGCAGCTGCTTCATGGAGATGACTGCCATGGAAGTGTTGAGGGGCTCGTCCGGCTTGGAAGCAGCCGGACCGCGAGGCCCTCGTCCTCGCTTTCTGGTGTGTATCGGGTTACGCCCGAGAAACCGGGTGGTCTCGGGCCCTGGTGTCCGCAGCGGACCGAACCCCCGACGAGCAGGGGCACCTACGGGTCCGGTGTCCGGTGAAGCCGGGGCTGTGAGGCCCCGGGTCCGGATGCACCTCCCGAGGGAGGTGCAGGACACGCGAAGTCAATCGACGTCAGTCGACCGCATCGGCAATCATAACCCGCCCGCGCCCGCACTCCAACACGCGATCGATAGCCGTCCCGCCCCTGTGGAAGGTCGTGGACCTCCTCCACAGCGGGGCCTGTCGGTCGGATTCCCCACCGCGTCTCCGGGTGTACTCGATCCATGAGCCCCCCGACACCGACCGCCGCGACGCCGCGCCTCCGACCGTCGGTGATCGCCACCGCCGCCGCGACGGTGGCCGCGGCCGTCGTCGCGACCCTCGTC
>NZ_JAALED010000444.1:0-1388 GCF_014145155.1 Dietzia sp. B19
CTGGCGGCGCTCGCTGGCCGAGCTCACCCTGGCCGGCACGCGCCGACACCTCGAGATCGACCTGTCGGAGGTCGAGGGTCTCGACGCCAGGCGTGAGGAGATCAGGACCCTCGTGGCGAAGGTCGCCGCGGTGTCCGGTGACGAGCGCAAGCGGGCCCTGGCCGACACGGGCCTGTTCATGCCGCACCTGCCCGAGCCGTGGGGACTGGGCGCCTCGCCCGCCGAGCAGCTCCTCATCGACGAGGAGCTCGAGGCAGCGGGCGTGAGCCGCCACAACATCACCATCGGCGGGTGGGCCGTGCCGACCATCCTGCAGGCCGCGCCCGAGCACGCCGACCGGCTGGTCCGCGGCACCATGGCCGGCGAGATCAAGTGGTGTCAGCTGTTCTCCGAGCCCGGCGCCGGCTCCGATCTCGCCGCGCTGCGCGCGACCGCCGAGAAGGTCGACGGCGGGTGGAGGATCAACGGCCAGAAGGTGTGGACGTCCCTGGCGCGCGAGGCCGACTGGGCCATGTGCCTGGCCCGCACCGATCCCGACGCCCCCAAGCACAAGGGCATCACCTACTTCCTCGTGGACATGAAGTCCGAGGGCATCCGGACCAGGCCGCTGCGCGAGATCACCGGCGAGGCCCTGTTCAACGAGGTCTACCTCGAGGACCTGTTCGTCCCCGACGAGTTCCAGGTCGGCCAGGTGAACGACGGCTGGAAGATCGCCCGCACGACCCTGGCCAACGAGCGAGTGGCCATGGGCGGCGGTTCCTCGCTCGGCGACGCCGCCGAGGAGATCGTCGGCCTCATCCGCGCGGCGGGGGCGGAGGACGACGCCCTGGTGCTGGACGAGCTCGGCAAGCACGTGGCCGACGGTGTGGTGGGGAGTCTGCTCGACCTGCGCACCGCCCTGCGGACCCTCTCCGGCTCCGGCCCGGGCGCCGAGTCGTCCGTCCGCAAGATCGTGGGCGTGCGCCACCGTCAGGACATCGCCGAGTTCGGACTCGAGCTCACCGGCACCGGCGGGGTCGAGTTCACCGAGCAGGGGCGCAAGTTCCTCATGGTGCGCTGCCTGTCCATCGCCGGCGGCACGGAGCAGGTGCTGCTCAACGTGGTCGGGGAACGCATCCTCGGCCTGCCCAGGGACTGATCGAACCCGTGCCCGACCCTCTCCCGACTAAGGACTGATCTGACGTGGACTTCACCCGTACCGAGACCCAGGTCGCCGTCGCCGAGGCCGTGGCCGGGGCGCTCACCACGGCCGCCCCGGCCGATGAGCTGCTCACCGCCCTGCCCAGTCGCGGTGTCGCCGACGCCGGATACGACGAGCGACTGTGGTCGGCGTTCGCCGGATCGGGCCTGCTCTCGCTGGGCCTGCCCGCGGCGCTCGGCGGCGACGA